>WTJO01000207.1 GCA_011524805.1 Alphaproteobacteria bacterium | reverse complement strand
GCCAGATTTCTGTCCAGCATGGCGGTGGGGCGTTTGCCTGTTTCCTGAATAGGATGCACAGGTATTTCCATCGGCACACCACCTGCCGCGATAATGCCATCACGCACACGTTTGGTTAGCTCGATATGATGCCTGTTACAGGGCGACAGGTCTGAACCTGTCTGGGCAATGCCGATAATTGGCTTGCCTGAACGCAACTCATCTGCAGTAAGACCATAATTCAGATAGCGTTCTGTATATAACGCTGTCATTTCAGGATCATCAGGGTTCAGAAACCAGTGACGTGAGCGTAACTGCTGTGGTTTTACCTTTTTTGTCATTTTTTATTTACCTCTTCTTTTATTCACCCTGACACTGTTCTCTGGCCGGCGCCAAAATGCTAGACAGAAAACACATAATTGCCATTAAATGATCCTTCACAGAGTAGGAGCAAAGATAGGGATATGTAAAGCTAAGATTTGACAGATTATGCCAATTTGACCATATTACTCTGTTCATGAGAACGTATCTCTGCACATCATGTTACGACATAAAAAACAGCTATTCCTGGCGGCTGGTTTAGCGTGTTTTTAGCTAGTAGGGCTGGCCGCCATATCACAGCCCAGAGTATCAAATAGGGGAGCCAAAAGTGAAGATTCTGATTTTAGGTGGTGCCGGCATGATCGGCCGCAAATTAACTGAAAAGCTGATAGCTGACAGAGAATTGCTAACCGCAGATGACACGCTATATCTGCATGATGTGGTTACTCCACAGGCGCCCGAAGGTCATGATAATGTAGTGTTGCTTAGCGGAGATATTACCTCTGCTGAACAGACAGACCAGCTTGCCGGATTGCAGGCAGATATTGTGTTTCATCTGGCTTCAATCGTATCTGGCGAGGCTGAAGAAAAATTCGATAAGGGCTGGTCGATCAATATGCGCGGCGGCTGGGCATTGCTAGAAGCTTTGCGTGCCCAACATGAACAGTCTGGCGGCAGCTACCGCCCGAAAGTGATTTTTGCCTCTTCCATCGCTGTCTTTGGCCCGCCTTTCCCCGAGGCAATCAATGATGAGTTTTTATGTGCCCCGCAGACATCCTATGGGGCACAAAAAGCCTGTATTGAAATGCTGGTGGCAGATTATGCCCGCAAAGGCTTTATTGACGGCATGTCCATCAGATTCCCGACAATCTGTGTGAGGCCGGGCAAACCAAATCTGGCAGCGTCAGGCTTTTTTTCTGGCATCATCAGAGAACCGCTTAATGGCGTAGAAGCAATATTGCCTGTTGATCCGTCTGTGCGGCACTGGCATGCCTCGCCGCGTTCTGCTGCGCATTTTCTGGTGCATGCGGCCGGTCTTGATGAATCAGCGCTTGGCACACGTCGCGCTCTGAATATGCCGGGGCTGTCTTGCACAGTTGAAGAGCAGATTGAAGCCTTGCGCGAGGTCGCAGGCGAGAAGGCAGTCAGCCTGATTAAGCCACAACCAGATGAGCATATCAAAAATATCGTGGCTGGCTGGCCGCGTAATTTTGACCCTCAGCGGGCGTTGTCTCTTGGCTTTTCGGCAGAAACTTCATTCAAGGAGATTATCGAGGTCTATATCGCAGATGATCTACCCAAATAGTTAGCCTCAGGCCAGCATTTTGGTATCGCCATCAATGGCCAGTGCCTGACCTGAGATCATCCGCCCCCGCTCGCTTGCCAGAAACAGGCATTGATCTGCGATATGGGTGGCGGTGACATAATCCTTAACCGAGCTATAGGAAAATGCCTCAGCTTCTATGGCCTCAAAGCTGATGCCGCGCTGTTGTGATTTGGCTTCCATCACGCGTCTTTGCCTGTCACCTGCAACAAAGCCGGGCAGGATGGCATTTACCCTGATACCCTCTTCGCCCAGCTCTATGGCCAGTGTTTTTGTAAGCCCGATAACACCCCATTTTGCGGCTGAATAGGGGCTTCGCATGGCAAAGCCAAACCGCCCTGCCGCAGAAGAAAGATTGATAATCGAGCCGCCTGTGCTTCGCTTAAGATGCGGGATGGCAGCTCTGCTGGCATAGAACTGGCTAGACAGACAGACGGTAATTGTGTGCTGCCAGCTATCATCATCAATATCTTCTAGCCGTGCCGTTGGCCCGGCAATGCCGGCATTATTGACCAGACAGTCAAGCCCGCCCTGCGCCTCGGCTGCCTGATTGATACAGTCTGCCAGCTTGCGGCTGTCAGATACATCACACAGGCTGGTTCTGATTTCGGGGTCAAGCGCACCTAGCTCGGCGATAGCGGTCTCGTCAATATCACAAATCGCAACAGACGCGCCTTCTTCTCTGAATCGCAAGGCTATCTCTCTGCCAATGCCATTTGCGCCTGCGGTTATAAATACTGATTTTCCTGTTAATCCTAAATCCATCTCATGCCCTGTTTTGCTGTCTGATATGCGCAGAATACCCTAGCTTAAATGCTATAAGAAGTCCGCCTGGCAATGCAATCATGAAGTTGGTGAGGGGGCAGAATGATCTTCATCTGGATTTTTTGGTGCTACTTCAGTAGGCTCTAGCATGAAGATTATCAGCATATAGACGCGAATAGACCGATTATTCAGAGGCTTTGGGCACAGATGGATTTTACCCTTCCACAAGACATTGACGATATTGCCAGACGCACAGCACAATTTGTAGATGAGGAAATTCTGCCGCTAGAAGCTGATTCCGATAATTATGATGCGCATGAAAATATCTCGCTTGAGTTGCTGGCACAGATGCGGGACAAGGCAAAGGCAAAAGGTCTATGGGCTCCTCAGGCACCTGTCGATAGAGGCGGGATGGGTCTTCCCGTCATGGGCTGGGCGGCGATGTATGAACAGGCCAACCGCTCGATTTTCGGCCCTGTGATTATGAATTGTGCTGCCCCTGATGATGGCAATATCAATCTGTTAAGCAAAATTGGCACAGACGCACAAAAAGAATGGTTTCTTGACCCGATTATTTCAGGTGAGGTGCGCTCCAGCTTTGCAATGACAGAGCCACATCCGGGCAGTGGCTCAGACCCCTCAATGATGCTGACTAAAGCAACAAAGACAGGTAATAGCTGGAAGATATCTGGCCGTAAATGGTATATTACAGGCGCCGAGGAGGCTGCCCATTTTATTCTTGTTGCCAGAACATCTGATGATTCCAGAAAGGGGCTGAGTGCGTTTTTATTTCATAAAGATCAGCCCGGCTGGGACATCATAAGACGGATTCCGATAATGGGGCCAGAAGAGCATGGCGGGCACTGCGAGCTGGTATTTGACGGGCTTGAGATTCCAGATGAAAACAGACTGCTTGAGGTAGGTGACGGGCTGAAGGTCACACAGATACGCCTTGGACCTGCTCGGCTGACCCATTGTATGCGCTGGCTTGGGCTAGCAAAGCGCTGTATGGAAATTGCCGCAGACTATACCGAAAAACGCGAAGGGTTCGGCATCAGGCTGGCAGACAGGGAATCAGTCCAGATAAAGATGGGCGAGCTCGCACATGATATTTATATAGGCAGGCTGCTGGTGATGCAGGCAGCCTATCAGCTTGATCAGGGGCGCTTTGCCCGTGCCGAAATTTCGTCAGCCAAAATCCATGTTGCAGAGACGCTTCACAAGGCCGCAGATACCGCTATCCAGCTCACTGGTGCACTCGGTTATTCGAAAGATACGGTGCTTGAATGGATTTATCGCTATGCCAGACAGGCGCGGCTGGTAGATGGCGCTGACGAGGTGCATAAGATGGTGCTTGCCCGCCATTATGCTGATAAGAAAAGTGATTTCTGGCAATGGGGATAGATAGCTACTCTCCCATAATGCGCCTGCTGGAATGTTCCTTATGACAGCTAGCACCCTGCTTGTTGACAGCCAGTTTTGCGATCAAAAGCAGGCAGAGGCCTTTATTGGCTGGCTTGCAACACAAACAGCTTCAGACAGAATTAATCTGCATAATATTGAAAAACTCTCAGGTGGCGCCATACAGCAAAACTGGCTGCTGGAGATTGAGATAAAAGGCGGGCGGCTGGCTGGCAGGCATAAATGGGTGTTGCGATGTGATGCACCTTCTGCGCTTGGCATATCACATCAGCGCACACAGGAAGCTGAATTGCTGGTCGCACTGGCAGACACAGAACTTGCCATCCCCAGAATCATTGCCCTCAGCCCTCAGCCGTCACCGCTTGGCAAAGATTTTTTTATCATGGGATATGTTGAGGGCATTGCCCAGGCACGAAAACTTACCCGCCATCCTGATAAGGCTCAGTTTTCAGACAGGCTGGTAACACAGCTTGGCGCAGAGATGGCCAGACTGCACCAGATTACCGAAGAAGAGATGCCGCTTGCATGGCTTGGCCGGCCACACCAGAGTGCAGAAAGCACAGCACTAGCTGAGGTGCGCGCCATTCTGGACAGGGTGGGGGGTGTTCATCCGGTGCTTGAATATGGCTATGACTGGCTGGTCTCGCATCTGGATGACTGGCATCAGGATACAGATTACCGGCTATGTCATAGAGATTTCAGAACTGGCAATTTTCTGGTGCATGACGGGCGCCTGACAGCGCTGCTTGACTGGGAATTTGCAGGCTGGAGCGTGCCGGCTGAAGATATCGGCTGGCTTTCGGCGCGATGCTGGCGATTTGGCGAAGATCTGGCAGAGATAGGCGGGCTTGGCAGTTTTTCTGCTTTTGCGCAGGGCTATCTGTCTGTTGCGCCTGCCATGCCCTCTAAAGCCACCATCAGATACTGGCAGATATTTGCCGAATTGAGATGGGCGGCGATTGCGCTTGAGCAGGCAGATAGATGCCGCAAGGGCGAGGTCTCGCTTGAGCTGGCATTATCTGCTCCGCTTGCAGCCGAGATGGAATATAATCTTCTGGCGATAATTGCCAGCCCCGATATAACAGCCATGGATCTGTTAGATGGTATTGCCCATTATCAGATGCCAGCCACATATATACAGGCGATTGAGGCAGCAATAGAAGCTGGCCATGATGCGCTGGACAGGCTGGCAGAGGGTAGCCGAAAAAATTACGTATCTGCCATGATTGCCCACGGGCAGGCCATGCTGAACAGGATAAATAGTGCGCCTGCCGCACCAGATGACACCCTAGAGCTGATGCAGAAAATAGACACTATCAGACAGCAGCAACAGCCGGTTGAGGATACCGGACTGCAAGTAGAACTGGCCAGATATATTCTGGCAAAGCTGGCCGTCACCAATCCGCGCTATCATGAGAGCCGGCCGGAGTCTACGCGGCTGGCGGGCAGGCCGGAACGCTAGCCAGATGACCAGCCTCACTCTCCAGCAAATCGGGCTATATGGTGTCGCGATGGCAGTGTTATTTGCAGTGCCGGGGCCTGTCTGGTTGATGCTGGTCTCGCGCTGTCTGCATCATGGATTAATAGCAGGTATTGCGGTTGCAATCGGTGTTGGACTTGGCGATCTGATCTGGCCTGCACTGGCGCTGTTCAGCCTGACAACACTTGCCAGCATTCATCTAGATGTGCTGGTCTGGCTTCGTTATCTGACAGTTGGTATGTTTGTCGGGCTTGGGGTGATGATGCTGATATCCACGCCAGCGCCGCTTGGCACAGCCAACACGTCCAAACCCGCTGGCAGCGGCTCAGAGAGGTGGTTGATGGGGATAATTGCCGGACTGGCTGTTGTGATTGGCAATCCAAAGGCAATATTATTCTATCTTGGCATCCTGCCCGGTTTTTTCGAGATTGACAGGCTGCTGCTCGCAGATATTGTCATAATTTCGGTGATTTCGGCATGCGTGCCCTTTTTTGGCAATATCTGTCTGGCATTGCTGGTCAAGCAGGTTGCCTCTTTAATCAGCTCGGCCGCTGCCATGCGGCTGGTGCACCGGATAACAGGCTGGGTGATGATAGCTGTCGGGCTGGTGATTTTTGTCACGCTATAGGCTGTAAATAAGGCTTGCAAGCTGGAAGCTGTCGTCGCACAGTTTATAGATAGTACAGATTTATATAGATGGGTTCGACAAGATTTACTGTCAGGGAGAGACATGGTGAATAGATATGATCATTTCATAGATGGCACATTCATGCCGTCCGAAAGCGGCGCCTATTTTGATACTGAAAACCCCTATACTGGCGAGGTATGGGCACAGGTAGCACGCGGCGATGCAGCAGATGTTGACAAGGCCGTAGCTTCTGCCAAGGCCGCCTTTGAGGGCGAGTGGGGCGCAATGGGCGCTAGTGCGCGTGGCAAGCTGATGGTTAAGCTGGCAGATATTATCGACAGAGAAGCCGAGATGCTGGGCAGGCTGGAGGTTCAGGATAATGGCAAATTGCTGGCAGAAATGGGCAGCCAGACACGCTATATCGGCGAATGGTATAGATATTTTGGCGGGCTGGCAGACAAGATCGAAGGCACGGTAATTCCGACAGACAAAGCCAATATGTTCAAT
Source organism: Alphaproteobacteria bacterium (assembly GCA_011524805.1). Taxonomy (GTDB): domain Bacteria; phylum Pseudomonadota; class Alphaproteobacteria; order Puniceispirillales; family Puniceispirillaceae; genus WTJO01. Next base: position 6,297 of record WTJO01000207.1, on the reverse strand, counting down.
TTCACCCGTTATGAGCCATATGGCGTTGTCGGGCTTATTACGCCGTGGAATTCGCCATTATTGCTGGTGGCCTATAAGCTGGCACCTGCACTGGCGGCTGGTAATACGGCGGTGATTAAGCCATCTGAATTTACCTCTGCCTCTACAGTTGAATTTATGAAGCTGATAGCAGAGGCAGGCTTTCCGGCTGGCACGGTCAATGTGGTTACAGGCTATGGCGCCGAGGTCGGCAGCCCGCTTATTGACCATCCTGATGTGGCAAAAATCGCCTTTACCGGCTCTGATATGACAGGCCAGAAAATTTATGAACAGGCCGCAAAGAAGCTGATACCGGTGACGCTTGAGCTTGGCGGCAAATCGCCAAATGTGGTGTTTGACGATGCTGATCTGGACGCCGCGGTAATGGGCGCTATTTCGGGTATTTTTGCGGCTACAGGCCAGACCTGTATTGCCGGCTCGCGCCTGCTGGTGCAACGCTCTATCCATGATGAGTTTGTTGCCCGTCTTATCGAGGTGGCAAAGACAGCCAAAATTGGCGATCCGATGTCACTGGACACCCATGTCGGGCCTGTCACCACCCCGCCGCAATTCCAGAAAGTCATGGATTATCTGGCCATCGCCAAGGCAGAAGGTGCAAACTGTGTGCTTGGCGGCGATGCCTATACAGGGCCCGGTGCCAAAGGCAGCCAGTTTGTCGAGCCAACCATCTTTACCGGCGTGTCAAACGATATGCGGATTGCACAAGAAGAAGTGTTCGGCCCTGTGCTGTCTGTTATTCCGTTTGATGATGAGGCCGAAGCGGTGGCTATCGGCAATGATATTAATTTCGGGCTGGCCGCCGGTGTCTGGACCTCTGATATGGGGCGCGCCCTGCGCATGTCGGAAAAATTGCGGGCAGGCACAGTGTGGGTCAATACCTATCGGGTGGTCAGCTATATGACCCCGTTTGGCGGCTATAAGCGAAGCGGGCTGGGACGTGAGAATGGCCAGCAGGCAATCATGGCCTATCTGCAACAAAAGGCTGTCTGGATAGCCACCGAAACAAGCGCCGCCAACCCCTTTATCATGAAGTAACGGGCTGGCGCCTAGAATCTGGCTTCTTTGTGTCTGACAATCGCCGCCAGCGTCTGGTTATAGGGGGCAGACAGCCCTTCTTCGGCGCAGACTACTGGCACCATGCCGTTAATCGCGTCAATCTCGGATTTGCGCTGTGCCAGATGGTCTAGCCGCATGGACGGGTTGGCTTCGGGCATGGCTGAGGCAAAGGAAATCGCATAGGCATCAGGATCGTCAAATGAGAAATTAATGCCTTTTGCCTTGCCGGCGAGATAGGCTTCACGCATACAGCCCAGCGCCACCTCCAGATTTTCAGGATTATCCAGAATCCCCTTAATCTGGCATTCAAACACGGTGCATGGCGCGCTCAGAAATACGTTACACAGGAATTTCTCCCAGATAAGCTGGTGAATATCACCAAAGCCATTGGCATTAAATCCGGCATTGCGCCACAGCGCGACCAGCGCATCAAGGCGTTCGGTCTCGCCGCCATTCATCTCGCCAATTCTGATTTGCTTCATATTATTATGATGGGCATGGCCTGCGCCTTTCATGGAGGCGCCAAAGCCTTCGGCAACACCTAGTAGCACATTGCCTGTATCCATATGCTGGGCAATCCGCTCGCCGGCGCCAAGCCCGTTCTGGATGGTCAGCACCAGCGAGTCATCCCGCATATGTGTGGATACCAGTTTGGCCGCATCTGCTACCCCGTCTGCCTTTGTTGCGATTATATACAGATCGCACGGCGCGATATCGTCAAGCGATGTGGCGGCGGTAATGCTGGTTACGGTTCTGTCGCCGCTTGCGCCTTCCAGTCTGAGCCCTGATGCATTAATTGCCTCTATATGCTCTGCCCATCTGTCAATCGCAAACACATTTAGCCCGCTATCAGCCATTAATGCTGCATAGACAGACCCCATTGCACCGGCACCGATAATCGCAATATTATTCATCAAATTCCCCTTTTATATCCTGTCTGCATGACAGGATTGCGCCTGTTCAGGATATATTTTTCCATCAGAAATATCATCTATAATTTTTCGGAAAAAGAACAGAATTTTTTGGTGACAGTTCTGGTTTTAGGGTTATTCTGGATGTCGGAGAGATCAGTGCAGGGCAGAATTTATGTCGGGTCATTATGACTATATAATCGTGGGTGCCGGGTCTGCGGGCTGTGTTCTGGCAAACAGATTATCTGAAAATCCGGCGCATAAGATTCTGTTGCTGGAAGCAGGTCCGCCTGATTATCATCCGCTTATCCATATTCCGGCAGGCTTTATGTATTTGCTGACCAAGCCGTCTGTGAACTGGCTGTATGATGGCGATGGCAGCTGGGGTACGGCAGGCAGGTCAATGGCGATTCCGCGCGGCAGGGTGCTTGGCGGGTCAAGCTCGATTAACGGGCTTGTTTTTAATCGCGGCCAGCCAACAGATTTCGATATCTGGGCACAAAAGGGCAATCAGGGCTGGTCATATGCTGATGTGCTGCCCTATTTCATGCGATATGAAACCAAAATAGGCGCACAGGATGATGGCTATCGCGGCCTCTCTGGCGAGATGGAAATTCATGATCTGAGCTGGCGGCATCCGCTTTGTGATGCCTTTATTCAGGCATGTCTTGATCGTGGCATACCGCTCAATTCGGATTATAACGGGCGGACACAGGAAGGTGTTTCCTATGTTCAGCGCTCATCGCAGAGGCGTCGGCGAATCAGCTCTGCGCGGGCGTTCCTGAACCCTGTAAAACATCGCAAAAATCTGCATATCATCACTTCTGCCCATGTCACTAATATTGAGTTTGACGGCAAGAAGGCTGTCGGGGTGCGTTATAGCAAAGGCGGGCGTAATGGCAAAGTGCATTCGGTGCGGGCAGGGCGTGAAGTTATTCTGTCTGGCGGTGTGATAAATTCGCCTCATCTGCTCCAGCTTTCAGGGGTGGGGGATAGCGACATGCTGGCCAGCCATGGCATTGAGACAGTGCATCATCTGCCCGGTGTTGGCGCGAATTTAAGAGATCATTTTGCGCCACGTCTGACTGCCCGTGCAAAAAACATTGGCACCATTAACGAGAAATCCCGCGGGCTTCGTCTAGCTGGCGAAATTGGCAAATATCTTCTGGGGGGTGAGTCAATAGTCTCGCTTGGTCCTACCAATGTCTATTGTTTCTGGCATTCTGACGAGCGGGTGCGCAATCATGATCTGCAGATGACCTTCTCGCCTGCCAGCTATAAAGAAGGGGTGCAGTCGCAGCTTGATGAAGAGCCCGGTTTTACTGTGGCGGCATGGCAACAGCGCCCTGAAAGTCTGGGCTGGGTGAAGATGCGATCTGCCGATGCGTTTGACAAGCCTGAAATAAATCCAAATTATCTGGATGCTGAACAGGACAGGCAGATATGTATTGCCGGCATGAAACTGGCACGCAGTATCATGCATTCTGATGCGATTGCCCCCTATTTTGATCATGAGGTTTATCCGGGTATCGAAAAGGGCCAGAATGATGACGAGCTATTGCAGATTGCCCGTGAGAGAGGCACCTCGACCTATCATCTGATGGGCACCTGCCGGATGGGGCCAGATACAGACCCGAGCACGGTGGTAGATAACCAGCTAAAAGTCCATGGTCTTGAGGGGCTGCGGGTGATTGATGCCTCTATCATGCCGACCATGCTAAGTTCAAATCTGAATGCAGGCGCTTTGATGATAGGCGAAAAAGGCGCTGATCTGGTGCGGGGGACATCACTTCCAAGAATGGAATTCTAGCATAATAAGGCTGGCCTGATGGCTGGTTTGCAGGCATGATGAGCGCATAATGAGTGATGATAGCGTAAACATAAAACAGGACAGGATGTGGCATTTCAGACCCTCTGTGCCGCTATCTGTGTCACCCTATTTCCAGTGGCCACCGCAGCCAGAGGCGATCGCAGGCTGGTTTGCCAGATCATGGTTGCCCCTGACAGAACGGCTGATATTTTTTGTACTGGCATGGGCAAGCTGGATGTTTATTGTGCCAGATGCACAGACAATTAGAGCAGGGGGTATAGGCTGGATAGCAACCCTCTATCTTAAAAATCTATCTCTGATGACAATATTGGCAGGCGGGCTTCATCTGTATCTATATCGCTACAGCCTGCAATCAAAGCAGTTGAAATTCGACAGAGGCATGGCAAATCGGGATGCAGCGCGCTTTACCTTTGGCAATCAGGTTAAAGATAATATTTTCTGGACGCTGGCAAGCGGCGTCAGCATCTGGACAGCGATTGAGGCCAGCCTGTTTGCGCTTCATGCCCATGGCATAGCAACCACCATCAGCTTTTCTGCCAACCCTGTCTGGTTTGTAGCGTTATTTGTGATTGTGCCCTGGTGGAACAGCCTGTGGTTCTATCTTATTCATCGGGCGCTTCACTGGCCGCCGCTGTACCGGCTGGCTCATCATGTCCATCACCGTAATGTGTCTGTAGGGCCATGGTCCGGTAACGCGATGCATCCGCTTGAACATGTGATCTGGATGTCGGGGGCATTTATCTATGCAGTTATTGCCTGTAATCCTGTGCATGTTATCTTTTCGCAATATCTGTCTATTCTCGGAGCGGTAACATCACATTCAGGCTATGAAGGGCTGGTGATTGGCAAGACACGGGTGATGCGGATGGGTGATTTTTTCCATCAGCTTCATCACCGGTTTTATGAATGTAATTATGGCACTTCGGAGGTGGGATGTGATGATTGGGCAGGCTCATTTCATGATGGTACAGAAGAAGGTACAAAACAAATCAGACCACAGACAAAACTGGCGAAATGATTATCTTGGCATAATCGCGCCACGCACCCCGATAACCTCTGCCGCCAGATTATGCCCTGCCATAAGCCGTTCTGCCTCTGGTAAGTCGGTCAGCACAGCATGAAGATAGCCGGCATTAAAACTATCCCCTGCGGCGGTTGTATCAACAACCTTAGCTGCCCGAGGATAGCGGACTTGCTGAGCCAGCACAAAACTGTGCGGCCCGTTCTCAGCCTGTTTAATAGCACAGGCATGCCAGTTCTTCTGCGAAAAACGCGCAATAACCTGCTCTTTTGTCTCGCCCCATATGGCCTGTTCATCATCAATTGAGGGCAGAGCTATATCTGCCAGTGACCACATCTCGGCAATAATGTCTCTGGCCATATCAGCTGATTCCCACAATGACGGCCGGTAATTGCTGTCAAAGGCAATTAGGCATCCTTCTTTCTGGCGTGTCTGAAGAAAGCGGATGATGGTCTGTCTGCCGGCACTGCCCAGAATTGCCATGGTAATGGCCGAGATATAGATGATCTCCGCCCGGGGCAGGCGGTCAAGAAAGCCTGCATCTTCACCTATATGGCGGGCGGCAGACTGGTTACGCCAGTAATGAAAGCTGCGCTCGCCTTGCGGGTCTGTTGCCACGGCATAAACGCCGATATTCTTGTTCTGATGACGTTCAAGACAGCCTGTATACAGCCCCTCGGCCGTGGCCAGTTCAAATAGGCCTGAAGATAACGGGTCATGCCCGATAAGTGAGGCAAAACCAACTGCTTTGGGTGCATTAAACAGACGCGCAGCATAGATAGCCGTATTAAAACAGTCACCTGCAAAGCTGACATCAAAGCCGCCTTGCGTATCACGTCTTAATTCAGCCATGGCCTCACCAATACATAACAGCTTTAGCCGGGCTGTATCAGAAGTTTGTGCTGTCATGGCCAATATAGATTTCCAACAGGTGCAAAATTAGGTCATATCATCTTGTTCTGGCCAGACATTAGCGCAGTTTGGGCTATATTGCATAGATATATAATGAACAGGTTATGTGTCACACCTTTTTGCACGGTATCGCCAATCTGGTGCTTGCATCTGGTTTTTTGCAAAAAAGGTCAGTATTATATATCTGGTCTGCTGCATTGCCTCAGGCGCATCTGGCGTCAGAGCCGACATGACTGTAACCTTCTGAAGGGGATATTTAGATGAGTTATCAACCGCCGATAGATGATTTCCGTTTTGGCCTTACATATCTCGCCGGATTTGATGAGGTTGTGTCACAAAATGCCTTTTCCCACCTATCACTTGACCTTGCCGAGGCTGTTATTGAAGAGGCTGGCAAGCTGGCTTCTGAGGTGATTGCACCACTTAATCATGTCTCGGATACAGTATCTGCTGTGAGGCTGGATAATGGCGAGGTAAAAACACCAGACGGATTTGCCGATGCCTATCGTGCCATGGCAGAGGGTGGC
>WTJO01000064.1 GCA_011524805.1 Alphaproteobacteria bacterium | reverse complement strand
TAAATTGATAAACAACATGATATGCATCATATGTGATTTTTTGCACGCATATATAACCTATTATGTTGATATGATGAAATCTGATGGTCAAGAAAAATGTCATTTTCGCGTTTGTCGTAATGAAAAGGCTGGAAATAGCTAGCCCGATGACGTTATAAGACAATGGCATAGTTTTGGGCGTATATGCACAAGCAGAATTGACAATAGATGTGATAACACAGGAAAGCAGACCTGATGGCTGATATTTTTGACGAAATTGAAGAAGAATTGAAGCAGGATAGGCTTAACAGTCTTTGGACAAAATATGGCAAATATCTTGTCGGGTTTGCAGTGGCTATTGTTGCGCTGGTCGCTGGCTATCAGGGCTATAAAGGCTGGCAGAAAAACACTATTGAAATAGCCGCAGATAATTATCATCAGGCGCTAATGTCAGACCAGCCCGCATCACGGCTTGCCGAGGTCAGGCCAGAATTAAGCGCCGGCTATCAGATGCTGGCAGGCTTCAGACAGGCAGAAAAACTAGCTTCTCAGGGCAATATGGCAGAGGCAGAGCAGGTCTATCTTGCGCTATCAACTGATAGCAGCATTGACAGCCTATATCAGGATATAGCCCTGCTATTATCTGTGATGACTGGTGCGCAGACAGCCAGTACTGGCGAGTTGAGACAGCGCCTAGAGCCGCTTATCTCTTCAGCCAATGTGCTTCAGGGACTGGCACTAGAACAGGCCGCCGCCCTTGATATTAGAGATAATGACATGGCATCTGCGCGTGCCAGACTTGAGCAAATTGGCGAGCTAACCGAAATTTCAGGTAATCTGAGAATGCGCGCAGAACAGCTTCTGGATATTCTTGGCCAATAGCGCCAATACAGTATTCTGGCAATAAGAAGGGTCACATATGATACGGACTGGCGCACAGCATAGTCATCACAATCAGAATTATTCTGCCCTCACAGCTATTACGAAGGCTGTAAGTACAGCATCTCTTTTCATAATCACAGCGCTCGTTTTAACTGGATGTGGAAATCGTGAAACTGTGCTGAAAGGCGAGCGGGAGGCGATACTTGTTCAGACGCCTGAACTGGTCGCGATTAGTGATGCACAGGCAGAAGGCGCTGGTCTGTCCCAGAAGATACGAAATGACAGTGCAGGTCACCCTGGCCTGAATTCAGGTCATGCAGGTGGCCATATTGAAGCTGAACTTCCTTTTGAAGAAGTCTGGTCTGTTTCAGTGAACGGATCGGATGAAGATATTGTCAGCCTGCCGCAGCCTGTTTATGCAGATGGGCGTCTATATCTACTGACAGGTGATGCTGTTGTGGTTGCGCTGGCGGGTGATACCGGTGCAGAAGTCTGGACAATGGCAGTTGATAATGGCAAGCGTGGTGTCTATCCGGGCAGGGCAGGTGGGCTGGCACTGGTAGAGAATATGCTGGCTGTGCATGCTGCGCGCCGTGATTTAGCTATGCTTGATGCCGGTACTGGTGAAATCAGATGGGCTGTTTCACATGACGCGCCTTTGCAGGCAGGTCCGACCTTTATCGGCAATGAAGCTGTGCTGGTATCAGATATTGAAGGCCAGCTTTATGCCTATACAGCAGATACTGGCGATTTATTGTGGGAAAATGCAGGTTTGCCGGTCAGTACGGTTATTTTCGGGGCGGCCTTTCCTGCGGTGCATGAAGATATGGTTGTGATTGCCGGTTCAGGTGGCGAGATGTCTGTCCATCAGGCATCAGATGCAACCCTGTTATGGGCGGAAACGCTGGCCAGCCTGTCACCCAAGACACCACTTGAAGGGCTGTCTGATATTCTGGCGCATCCTGTGCATGATGGACAGAATATCGTCATCGCAGCACAGTCGGGGCGAATTGCCTCGTTTCAGGCAGATACAGGTCTGTTGAACTGGGAACAGCCTATTTCTGTTGCTGTTATGCCATGGCTGGCAGGCCAGACAGTATTTGCTGTCAGCATATCTGGCGAGCTATATGCATTACGCTCGTCAGACGGCGCTGTACGCTGGAAAATTTCGCTGAAGGGAGCTGTTGACAGCTCGTTAAAGGCTGGTGACGATTTGCCAAATTACCTGTCACCTTTTGTTGCGTCAAATCAGGTGCATATGCTGTCTGAAGATGGTGTGCTTTATAGTTTTGATGCTGATACAGGCGCATCACAGGGTTCAGTGTCCATAGGCGGCGATATCAGAACCCAGCCGCAAATTGCAGATGGTGCAGTCTTTATTCTGTCCCAGTCTGGCAACGTAACCATGTTGCGATAAAAAGATGACCTTATGTGTAGCCATTGTTGGGCGCCCGAATGTGGGCAAGTCCACATTATATAACAGGCTGACCGGCACACGCCATGCCATTGTAGATGACCAGCCCGGTGTAACCCGTGACAGGCGCGAAGGTGATGCCAGTCTGGCGGCGATGCGTTTCAGGCTGATTGATACAGCAGGGCTTGAAAATGCCCAGCCCGGCAGTCTTGAAGACAGAATGCGGAAACAGACCGAACTTGCGGTATCTCAGGCAGATGTGACAATGCTGGTTATTGATGGCCGCTCTGGGCTGTTGCCAGATGATCTGTTCTTTGCACGCCAGATACGCAAAGCAGGTGCAAACGTGATTGTGCTTGTGAATAAATGCGAAGGTCAGGCAGGTCAGAGTGTGCTTGCCGAAGCGTGGCAGTTAGGGCTTGGCGAGCCTGTGCCAATCTCTGCTGCGCATGGGGACGGTCTGTCAGGGCTATATGATGCATTGCTTGATGCCGTGACCTCTCTTGGCCGCGGTGACGAGCTATTTGATGATGATATTGATGATGCATTTGGTGATGAGCAGATAGACTCATCAGAAGAGCCTGAAGAAGAGGTATGGTTTGATAAGGAAAAGGATTTGCCAATCCGTGTTGCTGTTGTGGGGCGACCGAATATGGGCAAATCAACGCTTGTGAACAGCCTGATAGGCGAGGATAGGCTATTAACAGGCCCCGAAGCAGGCATTACACGTGATTCTATTACTCTGCCTTTTATCCATAATGATCGTGAATTCAGGCTGGTAGATACTGCTGGAATCAGACGTCAGGCACGAGTCACCGACAAGGTTGAAAAGATGATGGTCACAGATGCGTCCCGCTCTATCCAGTTTGCGCGTGTCTGTAT
>WTJO01000098.1 GCA_011524805.1 Alphaproteobacteria bacterium | reverse complement strand
TGAATTCGCGCCATTTCAGGATTAGGTTTGCGCCTATTTTGGTGATTGCCTTTGGTGGCAGCTTTGGCGCCATTATGATGCCCACCTGAAGATACATAACCTAGAGATACACTAGCGAAAGAAGGGGGGGGAGACATCAGTCCTCAGAGAGATGGCAATGGTAAAACCCGCTTGCATTTTCATGGCAGGCCGCCTGTTTGTCCCTATCCTGATGGGCAAAGCCTGAAACTGGCAGCAAAGAGAGTGCGGCAATCAGACAAAATATTCTCATTTATATTCTCCTATATTTAATTAAGGCTAATGAAGACCGCCTTCAGTCTTCAGAAATTCGGCTAGCTCATTCACCCCGACACCTTTGCGCATAGACCCAAAAATAAAGGGCAGCTCGCCGCGATTTTCCTGTGTGTCTTTACGCATTTGCTCAAGATCAACCTCGACATGTTCAGCCAGTTCAACCTTATTCACCACCAGCATATCCGATTTCATAAGGGCTGGACCTTTCTTGCGCGGAATATCTGCACCCATACAGACATCAATCACATAGATTGTGAGGTCAACCAGCTCGGGGCTGAAGGTAGCCGCCAGATTATCACCGCCTGATTCAAGCAGGATCAGCTCAAGATCTGGAAATTGCTGTTTTAACGCTTCCATCGCCGCCAGATTGACAGATGCATCTTCGCGGATGGCCGTATGCGGACAGCCACCTGTCTCAACGCCGCGAATTCTGTCAGAAGATAGCGCCTGTGCACGTACCAGATAATCTGCATCTTCAGAGGTATAGATATCATTGGTAATGACTGCCATGGAAATCTCATCACCAAGCACACGGCATAAGGCTTCTGTCATGCTTGTCTTACCTGCCCCCACCGGCCCGCCAATACCAACCCGCAAGGGGCCATATCTCAATTTCTGTTTTGTCATGTTCTGTATATCCTCGGAATTGAAATTTCATGTTTCATTGCCATCACATCGGACATCACCGCCGCGCTACCCACATCATCAAGCGAGGCTGTATCAAGCTCTGCCATAAGCTGTTCAATTACGGGATATAGCCCTACCAGACAATTCTGGCCTGCCTGCTGGCCAATCGGAATAGCACGCACCCCGACAGAAATAAGATTGCCAACAAAGCCCTGAAGATAGCTCTGGATGGTCAGGCGCATATCAATATCAGCTTGCCGTGCGGCCATGCCAACCGCAACTGGATAGGCCAGCCCCTCTGGCAGGCAGATGTCATAGCTTGCACGCACGGCCTGACTAAACGCTCTGGCAAGCTCGATACTCTCCTGCTGACGCTCTTTGCCCGCCGATAGCGCCAGACACAATCTATTTGCCTCGACTGCCCCCTCATAGGCCGCCTTGATAAATAATCCATCATTGCGCCCTGTCCCGCAGACAAGAAGCATTTCTAGCCAGTGCTGCAAGTGTGTCTCATCTGTGACCAGCCCGTCCTGTATTGCTGTCTCCAGCCCGTGCGAATAGCTGAACGCGCCTGTCGGAAAGGCTGGCGAGAACCAGTTTTGCAGGATCATCATATCACGGGAGCTATCTGACATTGGCGATGTGTTTCTGTTAATGATGGTGATGGTGGTTATGTGCATGATCGTGCCCGCCATCATGCGCATGTTCATGACCATGTGTCCTGCCATGGCCATAGGCGCCTCCTTCCGGTGTAAAGGGTGCCGACAGCTTTTCAATCTGTGCGCCCAGAAGCCGTAACATATCTTCAAGCACATGATCTTGCTGAATCAGGAGATAATCCTGTTCAATCTGGCAGGGCGTATGCCTGTTGCCTATGTGCCATGCAATGCGCGGCAAATGGGTGTGTGTAACCTTCAATAGCGGTTCCGGTTTTGGGCTGATGGCGATAATCCGCCCATCATCTAGCATAAACCCGTCTGTTGCCGATAATGATACTGTTTCGGGCAGTTCAACCAGAAAGGCCTCACCGCTATCACAAATCAGACGTTTGCGGCGTAGAAACCTGCCTTCATAATCTAGCGTGATGATGCTATCGGCCGTGCTGGCATCAATATTATGGATAATCTGTTGAGCGATATGCATGTGACCTCTCTTTATCTCACAATCAATTAGAATAGAAAATAGCGCTGTGCCATTGGCAATTCTTCTGCTGGCTCGCAGGTAAGCAATTCACCATCTGCACGCACCTCATAGGTTTCAGGATGCACCTCAATCTCGGGCTGGTGATTATTCATCACCATATCAGCCTTTGAAATGGCGCGTGTATTCTGGACAGGCAGTGTCTGTTTAGCCAGCCCAATCCCTGACGCAATATCCCTGTCCTGTGCCGCCTGACTGACAAAACAGACAGAAGAATGTTCAACAGACCGGCCATAAGATGCAAACATGGGCCGCGTATAGACAGGCTGAGGGGTCGGAATAGAGGCGTTAGGGTCTCCCATCTGCGCTACGGCGATACTGCCGCCTAGCAAAACCATCTCAGGCTTCACACCAAAAAATGCAGGATTCCACAATACCAGATCAGCCCGCTTGCCTGTCTCGATACTGCCAATATGCGCAGATAGCCCGTGGCAGATAGCAGGATTAATCGTATATTTTGCAATATAGCGTTTCACCCGCAAATTATCATTATCTCCTGCCTCGTCTGACAGCCGTCCACGTTGTACTTTCATTTTATGGGCTGTCTGCCAAGTCCGCGTAATGACCTCGCCTACCCGTCCCATCGCCTGACTGTCAGATGCGATAATCGAAAAGGCGCCCATATCATGCAGAATATCTTCAGCCGCAATTGTCTCTTTACGGATCCGGCTTTCAGCAAAGGCCACATCTTCAGGAATAGACCTGTCCAGATGATGACAGACCATCAGCATATCAAGATGTTCTTCAAGCGTATTGACCGTATAGGGGCGTGTGGGGTTGGTAGAAGACGGAATCACATGGCGCTCGCCGCATACCTTGATAATATCAGGCGCATGGCCGCCGCCCGCCCCCTCTGTATGAAAGGCATGGATGGTGCGCCCTTTCATAGCCGCAACAGTATTTTCCACAAATCCGCTTTCGTTCAGCGTGTCGGTATGGATCATGACCTGAATATCCATCGCATCTGCCACACTAAGGCAATTATCTATGGCCGCAGGCGTTGTGCCCCAATCTTCATGTAGTTTTAGAGCGCAGGCACCAGCCTCAA
>WTJO01000261.1 GCA_011524805.1 Alphaproteobacteria bacterium | reverse complement strand
GGCCGTATCAGGGAGAACTGGGTGCTGGTGGACCTGTTGGATGTCTGGGCACAAGTTGGTGTTGATGTGATGGGGCGCATGCGCCAGCTTGCATCGGTGCGGCAAGATACGACGGCAGGACAGCAAGCGGGGAGGGCCTCATGAGCGAGCAGTCTGCCCCGCCTTCATCATTGTCAGGCAAAATATCTGTCTCTGGCCGTACGACATCTGCCGATGTTGCCCGTCTTGCCGGGGTCAGTCAGTCGGCGGTGAGCCGTGTGTTCACAGATGGTGCATCGGCATCAGCAAAGACATCTGCAAAGGTAAAAGAAGCCGCCGCCCGGCTGGGTTATCGGCCGAACAGGCTGGCCAGGTCCCTGCTGACCGGCAAGTCTTATATGGTTGGGCTGGTGGTTGCCTATCTGGACAATTATTTCTATCCCGAAGTGCTGGAAAAATTGTCCAAGGCTCTGCAACAGCAGGGGTACCATGTTTTGATGTTCATGGCTGCACAGACCGCTGAAAATATCGATGATGTGGTAGAGGAAATTCTGGAATATCAGGTTGATGCCATTGTTACCGCATCTGTTGCCTTGTCATCTGAATTGGCGGACAGATGCCAGTCTGCTGGCATTCCCATTGTTCAGTTCAACAGAGTTCAGGAACAGTCGCGGTTTTCATCTGTAACAACAGATAACCACAGAGGGGGACGACAGATTGCCTGTCATCTGATTGAACAGGGTTATCACCGTTTTGGTTATATTGCCGGATGGGAAGGCGCCTCAACGCAGCGTGACAGGGAAGCCGGTTTTCGGGCTGCCTTATGTGAAAACGGATTTGATTTAAGCTTTCGGGCGGTTGGCAATTTCCGGACTGAACAGGCCTATGAAGCAGCAAAGCTGCTGGTGAGTTCACCTGACCGGCCTGATGCTGTGTTTGTTGCGAATGATGCCATGGCCCTGGTGGTTATGGATGTCGTGCGCCATGAAGCCGGCCTTCGCGTGCCAGATGACATGGCGATTGTCGGCTATGATGATATACCGCCTGCGGGCTGGCCAAGCTATGATCTGACCTCATTCAGTCAGCCAGCCGATGAGATGGTTGAAAATACCGTAAACCTGCTGATGCATCATATAGGCAGTGAAGAAACAGAACCAAGACAGATTATTGTCTCAGGAAAGCTGAAAGTCAGAAGCTCCAGCAAAATGCCGGAAAGAGTGAAACATGCAGGGATTTGATTCAAAATTTAAAACATTTCCAGATTATATTCTCGGAATTACAAATGAGATATGGGAACAGCGTGGGGTTGAAACCCTGAACCATTATTATGCGGATGATATTGTGGTGCGATCGCCTGCTTCTGTTGTTATCGGCAATCAGGCTGTCATCAAAGCAACTTATGCCACATTGGATGAATTCCCTGATCGCCAGTTGCTGGGTGAGGATGTAATTTGGTCTGGTACACCAGAACAGGGCATGCTGTCCTCACACCGGATTCTGTCTACGGCTACCCACAGTGGTGATGGTGTTTTCGGCAAGGCGACCGGAACCAAGCTGACCTACCGTGTGATTGCTGACTGCCATGCCATCAATAACCAGATCAATGATGAATGGCTGATAAGGGACTTGGGCGCGATTGTGCAGCAGCTGGGCTGGACATCTGCTGATTACGCCCGCCAGCAAATCAGTGATGAGGGCGGGGCAGAGGCTTGTATCAAGCCGTTAAGTCCGGCCACAGATGTTGCCGGTCCTTATCAGGGGGAAGGAAATGAGGATGAATGGGGTCAGAGCTATGCCGATATTCTGACTGGCATCATGTCCGGTGATGATACGGTTTTTGACACACGATATGACAGAGCCGCCATAGGTGAATATTCAGGCGATCATACTGCCATAGGCAGGCCGGATATCAGTTCTTTCTGGGCTGGTTTGCGGAACAGTTTTCCGTCTGCACAGTTCACCCTTCATCATCAGATAGGCCGTACCGACCCGATGATGCCCCCACGTGCCGCAATTAGATGGTCTTTGTCAGGAAAACATGACGGCAATGGCCGGTTCGGCCCACCTTCAGGAGCAGATGTCTATGTTATGGGCATCAGCCATGCTGAATTCGGACCATGGGGTCTGCGCCGTGAATACAGCCTATTCGATGATGTGGCCGTCTGGAAGCAAATCCATCTTCATACCGGGAGCTTGTAAATGACCAAGAGCGTACAGATTGTCAGATATGCTGAACTTGTGCCGTGCCGCACAGCTTTCATTGATGCACACACACCCGGTTCGGATCAAAAAGAAAACTTTACCATCATTGGCGGGGGTGTATCAGAGTCGGCGGACCAGCATGTCCACATTAAAGACACGCCAGGTTTTAATATCGGGGCGGCTGGTCAACCGCCAAAATGCCGGAATTCCCTGCACACGCACCGGACCGCGGAAGTGTTTTTCGTTCTGTCAGGCCGGTGGCGTTTTTTCTGGGGGCGCTGGGGTGATGCCGGAGATGTTATTCTTGAGCCAGGCGATATTTTCAACATACCTACTGGTATGTTCAGGGGCTTTGAGAATATCGGCTCAGACTATGGAATGATCATGGCTATATTGGGCGGTGATGACGCGGGCGGCGGCGTGGTCTGGGCTCCGCAGGTGATAGAGGACGCCAAGGACCATGGCCTGATCCTGGGAGAAAACGCGAAGCTCTATGACAGTAAAAAGGGGGAGAGTTTGCCGGCACATGTGGCCCCTATGCCCGTGATGACAGATGAAAATCTATCTTTGATGGCTGAGCCGTCTGTCAATGAGGTTGTGCCGCGTTGGGTGGCCCGCTATCTGGACCTGTTGGCACTTGCGCGGGATAAGCCGGTACAGGTCATTGGTGAGGAAGGCCTTATTTTTGATAAGCCAGGGTTCGAGGTAGACTTTCTGACAGCTCCGTCAGCTGGTCCCGTCAGCGCACGCCCCCATTACACCGTGCTGATGCCGGTAAAGGGATATTGGCGGCTGTGCCAGAATGGTCAGGACAGCCATATCGGGCCCGGTGATACAGCCTTCCTGCAGCCTGACACTGGCTATGAGCTGGCCCCGGCTATGTCAGGTGAAGCTGCTTTATACCGCATTAAAGATACAAATGACCCCGCCGGACCAAGCTGGTGGGAAAGGAGCTAAAATAATGAGTAGAATTCAGACAACCCATGTCGGCTCTCTGCCGCGCTCGCA
>WTJO01000141.1 GCA_011524805.1 Alphaproteobacteria bacterium | reverse complement strand
AGTTTGACCGGATTTATAGAGCTTTAGCAAATAAAAAAATCTGCAAATGAAATGATACAAAAAAAGAAAAAGATGGTGCAGCCACAAGGGGCTGCACCATCCTCAAGAAACCTGAATTAGGATTCCAGATAGTACTTATAGAGGTGCATCTCAAAGGTTGGGTGCATCTCAGCATTTTTCACGTTTGCACGTGTATGGCGATACAGTGAACGCCAGTATGGCTGAATGACCACACCTTCTTCTTGCATGATCTCTTGGATACGCTTCATCACAACACGGCGCTTATCCGCATCCGCGATTGACAGCGCTTCAGTCAGCAGAGAATCAAACTCAGCATTGTTGAAGGCTGTCTCGTTCCACGCTTCACCTGAACGGTAAGCCAGAGCCAGAACCTGCACACCAAGTGGACGCATGTTCCAGTTTGTTGATGAGAACGGATATTTCGCCCAGTCATTCCAGAAGGTTGAGCCAGGCAGAATTGTTCTCTTTACCTTGATACCGGCATCACGCAGCTGCTGTGCAACAGCATCTGTTGTGTTGCGGCGCCAGTCATCATCAATTGAAATCAGCTCATGCTCATAGTCACCCATGCCAGCCTCAGCCATCATGGCCTTAGCAGCAGCACCATCTACTACCTGTGCTGGCAGTTCGGCATATTCTGGGTGAATTGGACATACGTGGTGGTTTTCAGCAGGGATACCCAGACCGGCAACACCAAGCTCAAGACATACTGAATTGTCAACAGCCATGGCCAGCGCACGACGCACACGCGCATCTGCATATGGCTTCTTGCCGTCAACTTCAGCTTCCTGATTTGTACGGATAACAATTGTTGCTGCTGTAACCGCTTCTGACTTACCCCATGTGCCAAGTGAATCAAACACTTCCACAAAGTCACCAGTTGTTTCATACAGCATATCAATTTCGCCAGCTTCAGCAGCCGCAACGAATGCAGCAGGGTCTGTGCCATAATCGATATATTCAACACGATCCAGATAGGCGCCATTCTTGGCATCCCACCAGCTGTGATTTTCATTTCTGACAAGCACGCCCTTAACACCCACTTCAAGGCTTTCAGCCACATATGGACCTGTGCCAGGTGTGTTTAGCAGACCTTCTGGTGTGTTGTCATATGAGCTATGCACAACAGCAGCAGGATAGTCAGCAGCACCCACAATGATGGTGATATCCGGACGTGGCAGGTTCAGCTTCACAGTGTGTGAGTCAACCTTCTCGATTGCGCCTGCGATAGCTTTGTTTGTATCAGGGTCAATCAATGTGGCCATACGACCTGCCATTGAGTTACCTTCAACACCCTTATCACACCAGCGCTCAAAGTTATTTACAACATCATCAGCTGTGAAATCATCGCCATTATTCCACTTCACGCCTTTACGGACGTTCAGTGTATAGACTGTCGCATCTGAATTTACTGACCAGCTTTCCAGCAATTTGCCTTCTAGCGAGCCGTCGTTGTTGTACTGCACCAGATATTCTAGCCAGCCTCTTGTGAAGTTTGCAATCTGTGACCAGTCATATGTGCGCGGGTCTTTTAGTGCGCGTACTTCTTGCTGTATACGCAATGTGCCGCCCTTCTTTGGCGGGTTTACCCATTTTGCAGCTTCAGCCTGAGATGCACCAATCAGCGCAAACGCTGTTGCTGTTGTTGCACCAAGCGCTGTTGCGCGGGTTACAAATTCACGGCGTGTCAGCAAACCTGCCTTGCATTCTTCAGCATACATCTTCACTTTATCGTGAAGCGGTAGGCCATTTATCGTTTGTTTCGACATTAAGTCTCTCCCTAAATTTATGTGACCAAAAGCAGACTGACTGCCCTCAGGTTCAATAATGGCGTCTTTCATAAAGTTGGGTGAGAATGTCACCGCACCTTAATCGTCATCAACCAATTCCCAGATAGAGTAACATATTTGACCATGCCCTCAACCTTATTGACAATATTTTAGCAAAATTGTGCTTTTTATTGTTCTAAAACCGCCATGATTCCAAAGCATTCAGAACATAATGAGAGAGGTTACCTAATTTTCACAGCCTTAGCATATATCCAGAGAATCAGATGCCAGCCGAGCCATTTGGCATATTGCCAGCTAAATTGATTCGCGGAATAACAGTGCAAAATCGCCAGCTTCGGACAGGCTGGCATGAAGACATTGATGTTTCAGACGGGGGGCTATGTCCAGATAATCTGCATAGTCCATAAACGCGGTAAACTTCTCTTCCAGCTCATCATGGCTCAGCGGAGCCTCAGGATCACCTTTGGTATGCAGGGACAAGGCTGTAAATGTGTCGCCCGTGACCAGCTTTATGGTTATTTCTGCCTGCCTCTGTTCTGGAAAAACCGCATTAAAGGCCTCGCGTTCCGACAGGGTTATTTTATCTGCCGTTACATGAATATCCTCTCTGAGGAGCGCCTGTTCAGACACATCATAGGGGCTGAACTGCCTGTTTTCGGCCACAGCATGGATAAGCGCCGCCACCGGCCAGCACAGGCTATATTGTGCTTCGTCCGGACTTGTGGGGTGCGGGCTGGCCAGCCTGAGAGCTTCATGAAATATATCTATCTCTATGCTGGCAATATCGTCAGGTCGCAGGCTATCTTTGCCAGACCGCCCGACAATATCCAGAACCCCCTGCATCGCTGGCTGTGCCCACCGACATACCGGCCATGGCTTGAAATATTGTTCCATTAAGATTTGCTTTGCGCCAAGATCCTGCCAAAAAGGCGCAAGCGCCGGAGACGAGATGGTTATTGCTGGCGCACCAGTAAACCCGTCAGCTGCCAGATAGGCCGCAGATACACCTGCAAAGGCGCCCCACCCTGAGCCATCTTTTAGCATGCTGGCATGATCTATCACGCGCATCATCTGGCTTCTGGGGCCATGATATTCGGCAATCCCCATCGCATGCCAGACAGTCTCTCTATCCAGCCCCATGATTCGCCCTGCAACTGCCGCCACCGCGACAGCCACCCATGCGCCAGAGGTGTGATAATCAGGTACACTGCCATGTAAGGCCAGTGCCGCCCGCCCGCCAATCTCGTAACCGATAATCAGGCAGCAGAGCAGCTCGTCAAACGCTATATCGCCGCCTTCAGCCATCATCACAGCCAGACAGGCAGGCAGTACCCCGCAGCCTATATGCCCTTTGGCCGGTTTGAAACCATCATGCGCATCTATTGAATCAATAAT
>WTJO01000211.1 GCA_011524805.1 Alphaproteobacteria bacterium | reverse complement strand
GCGTTCTCGGGTCGGTAAGGGGTCCGCCCGTGCGGCACGCCGCGCAGGCAGAATTCCTGCTGTCATCTATGGTGACAAGCAACCACCAGTTACAATCGAAATTGAAGATAGAGTTGTCAGAAAAGTGATTAACGAGCCCGGCATTTTTGGCCGCCTGCTCACAATCAATGTAGATGGCAAAGCAACCACCGTGCTGACACGTGATATCCAGTTTCACCCTGTAACAGATGTGCCGTTGCATCTGGATATGCTGCGTGTAGGCGCCAGCTCTAAAGTGGCTGTTGGCGTGCCTGTTGAATTTATCAACCATGAATTATCACCAGGCCTCAAGATTGGCGGCGTGTTGAATATCGTCCGCTATGAGGTTGAGCTTATGTGTCCTGCTGGTGATATTCCTGAGAAGATCACAGTTGATCTGGATGATGTAAAGATTGGCGATTCTATTCATATTAGCTCTATTGCCCTGCCTGAAGGGGTTGAGCCAACCATCACAGACCGTGACTTTACCGTGGCGACATTGCAGTCACCAGGTGGCGGCGTGAAGAATGAAGATGAAGACGCAGAAGAGGGCGCAGAAGACGAAACAGCAGAAGCAGAAGGCGAAGAATAGACGCCGCTTGTGTCTTTATTCTTGGTATGCACCTTATCAAAGGCGGGCAGATGCAGCTTATCTGCCCGTTTTTATTTGCAGATAGCTGTCATAACTCGCTAATATCAGCATCAAAATGCACGCGAAATTTCAGGATAACCGAAAATGAAATTATGGGTCGGGCTAGGTAATCCGGGAACGGCTTATGCCCAGAACAGGCATAATATCGGCTTTATGGCAGTCGACAGGCTGGCAGACGCATTTTCGTTTTCTGCATGGAAACATGCTGGTAATGCCGCGAGCTGTTCGGGGATGATTGGCAGGCAGAAAATCATCCTGCTCAAGCCGCTTTCGTTCATGAATAAATCAGGCCTGCCTGTAGCTGAAACAGCCAGATACTATAAAGTGCCAGTCGATCAGATAACCATATTCTATGATGAAATAGATCTGGATAAGGGCAAGTTGCGCATCAAGCAGGGTGGCGGACATGGCGGGCATAATGGCGTGCGCGATATAGACAGACATCTTGGCGCCGACTATTGGCGGGTACGGCTGGGCGTAGGCAGGCCAGACCATAAAGCAGATGTGCATAAATGGGTATTGTCTGATTTTTCGGCTCAGGACAGAACCGTCTGGCTTGACCATTTGCTGGCGGCGATTGCAGATGAAGCAGGCAGGCTGGCAGAGGATGATCAGAACGGATTTGCCTCTCGGCTTGCCTATGTGGCGCCTGCACCAGAGGCCAAACCAGAAAAAACAACAGATTAGCAAGTCTGTAATCAGGAGATAAAGATGGGATTTAACTGTGGGATTGTAGGTCTGCCTAATGTTGGCAAATCCACATTATTTAATGCGCTGACAAAAACCGCTGCCGCAGATGCGGCCAATTATCCGTTTTGCACCATCGAGCCCAATACAGGACGTGTGGCTGTACCTGATTTGCGGCTTGCACAAATTGCAGAGCTGGCAAAATCAGCCGAGGTTATTCCCACCTTTCTGGAATTTGTGGATATTGCAGGTCTGGTGAAAGGCGCCTCACAGGGCGAAGGGCTAGGTAACCAGTTTCTGGCAAATATCCGCGAGGTTGATGCGATTATCCATGTCTTGCGCTGTTTTGAGGATGAAGATATTACCCATGTTGATGGCGATATTGACCCTATCCGAGATGCGGCCACAGTAGAAACAGAATTGATGCTTTCCGATATGGACAGTCTTGAGCGCCGGATGCCACCCCTTACCAAGAAAATCAGAGGTGGTGATAAACAGGCGGCAGCTGATCTGGCACTTATGGAGGCTTTGCATGCGTGCCTGTCAGAAGGCAGGCCGGCACGTGCCGCAGAGGGGCTGACAGATGATCAGATAGCCAGATTGCCGTTACTGCAACTGCTCACCACAAAGCCTGTTCTATATGTATGTAATGTTGCCGAAGATGAGACCATGACAGGCAACAGCCTGACCCGAAAGGTGGCTGACAAGGCAGCAGAAGAACAGGCTGCCTGCGTGATTGTATCTGCTGCGATTGAAGCTGAAATCGCTATGCTTGATGAGGAAGATGCTGCCGAATTTCTATCTGAGCTTGGCCTGTCAGAAGCAGGGCTGAACAGGCTGATACGTGCTGGCTATGGTCTGCTTGATCTGCTGACCTTCTTTACCGCAGGACCCAAAGAGGCGCGTGCATGGACAGTGCGCCGTAACGCCACCGCCCCAATGGCCGCAGGCGTTATACATACAGATTTTCAACGCGGCTTCATCCGTGCTGAAACAATCGGCTTTGATGATTATATTGCCTGTCAGGGCGAAGCAGGTGCCAAGGAAAATGGCAAATTGCGTGTTGAGGGATCAGAATATCAGGTCGTGGATGGTGATATTTTCCACTTCCGTTTTAATGTCTAGATATCCGTCATTTGCGTATCTAACCGCCAGATAGAAAAAACGGGCATCTGTTTCCAGATACCCGTTTTTTGTTGGTTATATCTGTCTTATGCTTTTTTCACATCTGACCAGATAAATTTCATTGCACCATAGCTTACGCCTACCAGCAGGATAAGGAACGTCAGCACCGCAACACCTGTGCGCTTTCTGGTTTCAAGGAATGGCTCTGCAGTCCAGGCCAGAAAATTCACCAGATCCTTGGCATGTCCGTCAATGCTGTCATCGGCGCCATCAGCATAGGATACATCCTCGCCATATAGCGGCTGAGGCATGGCAATCAGATGCCCTGAATAGGCAGCATTATAATACATACCCTCTGGCACATCCTTGCCCGCAGGCGCATCCCCATATGACGTTAGCAGACTATATAGATAATCCGCCCCGTTCGGACGTGCCTTAAAGATTAGCGACAAATCAGGCGGATAGGCACCATTATTGGCGGCACGCGCTGCATTATCATTTGCATATGGTGATGGCATACGGTCAGCAGGAATGCCCGGACGAGTAAACATCTCGCCTTCATCATTTGGGCCATCTTCTACATCATATTCCGCCGCTATCGCCTTAATTTCGGCCTCTGAATAACCAAGGTCGGCCAAATTTCGAAAGGCGATATATTTCAGCGAATGGCAGCCTGCACAGACTTCACGATATACCTGAAATCCACGCTGCATAGAGGCTTTGTCAAAATGGCCGAACGGGCCTGAAAATGACCATTCTGCCTGTCTTATCACGGTGTCTCCGCCACCGGCCGCCAGCACTGGCAAACTCATAACTATGCCAATCAGGCTAACAAGAAACCGTTTCATTCTACTTTCTCCTTCGGTGCAGACATCGCACCAGCAAGCCCCCCGCCTGCCGCACTAAAAATCGGTTGTGAAATGGATTGAGGCAATGGCCTCGGTGTTTCAATCACAGACAATACTGGCAAAATGATCAGGAAGTGAGCAAAATACCAGACTGTAGCCAGACGCCCGATAAGCACATAGATACCTTCTGCCGGCATCGCACCAATATATCCAAGCACCAGACAGTCAATAAATAACAGCCAGAAGAAAATCTTGAAGATAGGGCGGAAACGCGCAGACCGGATAGGTGATCTGTCAAGCCATGGCAGCACAAACAGCACCGCAATAGCCCCGAACATGGCCAGCACACCACCTAGCTTGTCAGGCACAGCCCGCAAGATGGCGTAGAATGGCAGGAAGTACCATTCAGGCACGATATGCGCAGGTGTCTGAAGCGCATTAGCCGGAATATAGTTGTCTGGATGCCCCATCATATTTGGCACAAAGAACACAGCCGCAGCAAAGAATGTCAGGAATACAGACAGGCCGAAGAAATCCTTAATCGTGTAATAGGGATGGAACGGCAAGGTATCCTGAGGGCCTCTGGTATCAATACCTAGCGGGTTGTTAGAGCCGAAGCGATGCAGGGCAACAAGATGCAGTACAACCACCCCGACAATCACAAATGGCAACAGATAATGCAGTGCAAAGAATCTGTTCAATGTCGGGTTATCAACGGAAAACCCACCCCATAGCCAGATAACGATATTCTCGCCAACAAGCGGTATCGCCGAGAACAGGTTGGTAATCACGGTCGCGCCCCAGAATGACATCTGACCCCATGGCAATACATATCCCATAAAGGCTGTCGCCATCATCAGCAGCAGGATCAGAACACCCAGCATCCACAGCAATTCGCGTGGCGCCTTGTAAGAGCCATAATACAGCCCTCTGAAAATATGGATAAAGACGACAATAAAGAAGAAGCTGGCGCCATTCATATGGATATAACGGATAAGCCAGCCATGATTCACATCTCGCATGATACGCTCAACAGAATCAAACGCGTAATCTGTATGGGCAGTATAGCTCATCGCCAGCGTGATACCGGTGACAATCATAATTACCAGCGCAATACCTGCCAGTGAGCCGAAATTCCAGAAATAATTCAGATTTTTCGGTGTAGGATATTCATTTGCTTCATGATTCAGAAAGCTGAAAATAGGCAGTCTGTGATCAATCCAGCTTACAACTGGGTTTTTAAATTCTTTGCTTTCCATTACTCATTCCCTTTTCCCGTCGGGTTATCTGTAGAAGGCCGTTAATTCTGAATGGCGTATATCAGCCAATCCGGATGACGTTATCTGACAAAAAGGCGTAAGGTGGCACTTCCAGATTTGTCGGTGCAGGGCCTTTGCGGATACGCCCTGATGCATCATAGTGCGAGCCGTGGCATGGGCAGAACCAGCCATCATACTCGCCTCTGACCTCGCCCACCTTCTGGCCAAGCGGCACACAGCCAAGATGGGTACACACACCCAGCACAACCAGATATTCCGGCTTTTGTGCGCGGATTTCATCCCCTTCGGGATGACGCAGACCATCTATATCCACATCTTGCGCCTGTCTGATTTCATCTGCCGTGCGATGACGGATGAAGACCGGCTTGCCACGCCATTTCAGCGTGATTGACTGGCCTTCGGCAATTTTAGAAATATCTACTTCGATGCTGGCCAGCGCAAGCGTATCAGCAGCAGGGTTCATCTGGTCGATAAGCGGCCACGCAAATGCACCGGCACCAACAGCCCCCATTGCATAGCTTGCCACCACGATAAAATCACGACGTGATTTTCCCTGCGATGTTTCCATCTCACTTGTTTTAGATTTTGACTTTGCCATATTCCCCTCTTGCCGACATGTTGTCGTAAACTAATGTCATGTTCTTGCAGAATTTTGAACGCGCAATTACATCCTCTTTGACATATTCATTATTCTACCACGTTTCCTATCAAACAGGAGATGGTTTTCCCACCCCTAAACGTACATTTTTTACAATTTAGAACAAAAAAATTTTCCCTTATAGCTGTTTTTCTGCCCTATATGCCCTGCCATAGGCCACTATGGCCATTTTACCTCTGGTGGCAGGCTCATCAATATTGCCTCGATATTCCCGCCCGTCTTCAGCCCGAATAATGTACCTCTGTCATATAGCAGGTTAAATTCAACATAGCGGCCGCGTTTCACAAGCTGTTTCTGCCTGTCATCTGATGTCCAGCGCCTGTTCATATTCTGCCTGACAATCTGGCTATAGCTATCAGCAAAACAGGTGCCAACATCACGGGTAAAGGCGAAATCTGCCTCAGCATCCCCGCTATCCAGATAATCATAGAAAATGCCCCCCACCCCGCGCGGCTCATCCCTGTGAGGCAGATAGAAATATTCGTCACACCAGTCTTTGAATTTCGGATAATAGGCCGCATCATGCGCATCACAGCAGGCTTTCAAATCAGCATGAAACAGGGCTTCTTCTGCTGCTGCCGGCATCATTGGCGTAAGATCGCCACCACCGCCAAACCAGCTTTTTGACGTGACAATAAATCTGGTATTCATATGGGCAGAAGGTACAAACGGGTTATGCGGATGCGAGACCAGTGATATTCCGCCAGCCCAGAAATCACCTGATGCTTCAGCACCGGGAATAGAGCCTCTAAATTCGGGCGAAAACTGGCCATGAACGACAGAAATATTCACCCCGACCTTCTCAAATACGCGGCCATGCATAACACTTATCTCGCCGCCGCCGCCGCCTTCGCGCTGCCAGCTTTTGCGCTCAAACTGGCCAGCATCTAGCAGACCGGATAGCTGGCCATCAGAATGACAGGCCTGCGGGTCATCTATCTCAGCATCTTTTTCTATCTCTTCAAAGCGCGCGCAGATATCGTTACGCAATGTCTCAAACCAGCGCGCTGCGTCCGCCTTGCGGATAGACAGGCTATCTTGCGAGTCTGCCTGCATCTGTGCTTGTGTGCGCGTCTGTGTCATCTCGTCTACCGTTTTATATACTGCCAGCCTGACAGATATGTCTGGTGTTACATAAGAGCAAACTGGTCAGGACAGTAATTCTGATTTTGACAGGGAAAAGCCACTATCGACCCATTCATTTGTAAGCCTGTCCAGAATGACCCCTACCTCGCGACCATTCACCCTGTATTTCATTATAACGTCCTGACCTGAAATGGGACAGATAGGCGGCACAAAATGGACGATTTGTCGCATCCGGCTATCGTGAAACTGATACGTCCCATAAATACAGCCATGCAGATAGGCAAAAGAGGCAATATTTGCCAGCCTGAAACAGCTTTTCTGCCAGTCATCCCCGTCAAGCGGCAGGGCTGCTGCACTAGCATCATCGGACAGATATCCAATATTTGCGGCCAGTGCTTTTTGCTGTTTGCGGCTAAGCGAGAAATGCATTTGCAGCGTCTGTGCCAGCCTATCAAGATCTGATACCAGCAAGGCCAGCTGGCTGGCAAGCCCTGCCTGTGTGAACCAGCCCGCTATAAGGCTGTTTGACAGGGGACTAGCTGTCTGGGGGTGTGTATCATCTAACAGAAATGTATCAGATATTGAGGCTCCAAATATCAGCCTGTCTATTGACAGCGAATGCAGCAACCGCACTGCCCTGTCTACGCCGGCCCCTGAGAATATACGCACT
Organism: Alphaproteobacteria bacterium; assembly: GCA_011524805.1. Lineage (GTDB taxonomy): Bacteria > Pseudomonadota > Alphaproteobacteria > Puniceispirillales > Puniceispirillaceae > WTJO01. The sequence goes on along the minus strand of WTJO01000211.1, from coordinate 6,067 downwards.
AATTCTGATGTTTTCCGCTCAGAAGACAGGCTAACCAGCTTCTGTGCATGCCGCCTGATGGCCACAATATCTTCAGACGGCATATCCAGTTCGGGATATTCTGACAAAAACCTGACAGCCCGCAAAATACGCAGATAATCTTCTTCTATCCGCCTGTCTGCATCACCAATAAAACACAGGCGCCCTGCGGCCAGATCAGCTATCCCGCCAGCCGGATCAAATAACTGGCCATCGCCATCAAGATAAATCGCATTTATGCTAAAATCCCGCCTGTTTGCATCTTCTGCCCAGTCATCTGTAAAGCCAATCTCTGCATGCCGGCCATCTGTGTCCAGATCATATCTAAGCTGTGTTACCTCGGCCTTATCTGTGCCATCCAGAACCGTAACTGTGCCATGTGCCAGCCCTGTGGGAATGACCGAAAAGCCTGCATCTTCTGCTAGTGCCATAAATGTTTCAGCTGGCAGATTGACAGCAAAATCAAGGTCTATCTTATTGTTGGTCTGTGATGCCCAGCCTGCCAGCGCATTACGCACAGCCCCGCCTACCAGCCTGATATCAAGATTATGTTCACGCCCAAAAGCAAATAGCCTGTTTGCAATCGGGTGGGTGCGCAGAGCAGACAAGGCGGCATGATGCTCGGCCATTCTTCTGGCTACCGCTTTGAAAACTGGCCTGATGTGATCTGGCCATCTTTGATATAGGCCGGCTGATAGCTTGTATCCGTGCTAGCCGCATTATGCTCTAGCATCAGCGACAGCCCCACAAAACAGACCAGCCCAACAGCCGCGGACACAATCGCCCGATACTGAAACAGGGGATGCTCGGTTCCTTTATCTTTTAACAGTCTGGTCAGAAGCGACATCACCATCAGCCCTATCACAAAGGCCGCAGCGATAATGAGATAACGTTTCATAAGCCTGCCAATCTTATCTGGTTACAAAAGCGCGTCCGGACAGATATCTGTCTGCTGGCGAAGATTATTGATAGCCTATCATATCTTACGAACCTGAAATAGGCGATATGCCCTGAGCCACCATTAATGCCAGTCCTGCCTCTACGGCATAACGTGCCAGAATAATGCCAAGTGCCGCCATCCCCCCGATGGCAAGCTGGCGACGGGCAATCCTGTAAAGCCAGACCAGAATCCAGATGACAATGGGCAAAGTGGCGATCTGCGCCAGCATAGGCGAGAATATCTGCCCGACAATCAAGATCAGCCCAAACAGCACTACCTGCAAATTGCCTATCCATAAATAGGGCACAAAAAATCGCTCAAACCTGTCAGAGCGTTGTGTATATTGCAGAATATGCCAGACTACCAACGTGTATAACAGCACTGAAACAAGCGAAGATAGTGCGGTAATCGACAGAAAATAAAAGCCGAGCTGGAAACTTGGCAGGATAATCACGACAATGCCCATTATCCATCCAGTAAGCAATGCCTGCCAGAATGCCTGAGCAGAAAACACAAAACTGTGATTCATATCTGCCCTGTTCATAATCACATCAAATGCAGATACGATATTATCTGCAATAGATGGGAGTTTTTGCACCTTTTCTTCCATCTTTATACCCTTGCCGCGACCAGCATATCACAATATATCGCAGCCAGCCTGTCTATATCATCAATCTCGACATGTTCGTCAATTTTATGCATGGTTTTGCCGACCAGCCCAAACTCTGCCACATCACAAAGCTGGCAGATAAAGCGCGCATCAGAGGTGCCGCCGGTGGTCGATAAATCAGGTGTCCTGCCAGTATGGGTACGAATCACCTCCGCCATCATTTTTGTGAGCGCACCCGATGGCGTAACAAAAGGCGATGCATTAGACGCAAAAGAGATGTCGTAACGCACATCTTGACGCGCTGCAATCTGGTCAAAATGCGCTGTCAGCATGGTTTTCAGGCTATCTACCGAATGGATGGTATTAAAGCGGATATTAAACTGGCCCGTTGCCTGTTCGGGAATCACGTTAGATGCCGGATTTTCAATTACCAGATCAACAATCTGCGCTGTGCTTGGCACGAACTCTTCAGTACCGTCATCCAGTTCTGTAGCGTTCACCATAGCCAGCATTTCAAACAGGGCAGGCACAGGGCTTTTTGCCAGATGCGGATAGGCAACATGCCCCTGACTTCCTGTCACGCTCAGCCTGCCTGTCAACGAGCCGCGCCGTCCATGCTTTATCATATCACCAAGCGCAGAGGGGTTGGTTGGCTCGCCGACAATACAGAAATCAGGCTGGTGACCATTTGCCTTCATCCAGTCAACCATCTTTACCGTACCATTTATCGCATCAGCTTCTTCATCACCTGTGATGATCAGGCTAATAGACCCTGTTGGGGTATTATCTGCCAAAAAGGCTTTTAATGCGCCAAAGAAAGCAGCAATGCCGCCTTTCATATCAGCCGCGCCTCTGCCATATAGCCTGCCATCTTCAATATCGCCGCCAAAGGGATCAAACTGCCACGCATCCAGATCGCCTGCAGGCACGACATCTGTATGACCGGCAAAAGCAATGTGAGGCGTAGCTGTACCCAGCCGTGCAAACAGATTATCAATCGCCGCCTCGCCCTCGCCAAAGACAAGCCGCGTGCAGGCAAACCCCATCTTTGTCAGCTCACGCTCAAGCAGATCAAGCGCACCGCCTTCTGCCGGTGTAACAGACGGGCACCGGATAAGCTGGCGTGCCAGCTCAACAGCATAGGAATAATCTGTATCAGGCGATGTCATGGGCGTTGATATATCCTTATCGCTTGGCAGGGCTAATCTCTCAGCAGGTCATTTACGGATGTTTTTGAGCGTGTTTTCTCGTCCACGCGCTTGATAATCACAGCACAGGCCAGATTGGGGCCGGGGCTGCCATCTGCGAGCGGCTTGCCCGGCAATGTGCCCGGCACCACCACAGAATAGGCAGGTACGCGGCCTATATGCACCTCGCCTGTGACGCGGTCGACAATTTTGGTAGAGGCACCGATAAATACCCCCATTGACAGCACTGCGCCCTGTTCTACGACAACCCCTTCAACTACCTCTGAACGCGCACCGATAAAACAGTCATCTTCGATAATTACAGGGCCAGCCTGAAGTGGCTCAAGCACCCCGCCAATTCCTGCACCACCTGATAGATGCACATTCTTGCCAATTTGCGCACATGAACCCACAGTCGCCCATGTATCAACCATGGTACCTTTATCGACATAGGCACCCAGATTTACAAAGCTGGGCATCAGCACCACAGAGGGCGCAATAAAGGCAGACTGGCGGACTACACAGCCAGGCACCGCCCTGAAACCGGCGCGAGAAAAATCTTCTGCTTTCCAGTTGCTGAATTTTAGCGGCACCTTGTCCCACCATACAGATGGCCCTGCTTCGGGATGCTCTGCCCCGCCGGCCATCACCACCATGTCATTCAGCCGGAATGACAGCAGCACGGCCTTTTTCAGCCACTGGTTAACCTGCCATTGGTGATTACCTGTTGGTTCTGCAACCCGTGCCTTGCCGCTATCCATGAGATGAAGCGCTTCATTGACAGCCTCTCTGACCTCGCCTTTGGTGTCGGCATTAATCTGGTCACGATTATCAAAGGCGGTATCAATCACCTGTTCTAGTTGCGCATGTGACATATCTGTGTCTCCTTATTCCATCAAGGCCGGTATCAGCCTGCATTAGATAATGCGGTTAAACAATGCTTTACATCTTCGGCGATAAAATGGACATAGTCTTCTGATGCCCCTTTATGCGCCCAGTCATGGTCACTTACAAGCCAGATAGTGCCCATGCCCAATTTTGCGGCTGGCTCTAGATTGCGTGCCATATCTTCTATCATCACCGCCTGTTCAGGCTGAATTCCTGTTTGTGCCAGAAAAATATCATAAGGGGCAGGGTTTGGCTTCGGAATATGATCCGAGGCAACAATATCAAAAATATGGTCAAAATGCTGGCGGATACCAAATGCCTCTAGAATCCGTTCGGCATGACGCACCGTGCCATTTGTATAGATATGTTTGCGCCCGCCCAGCTGGCCCAGCAACCTGTCCAGTTCGGCATCTTCTGATACGTCCGAGAGATCTATTTCATGGACAAAAGCCAGAAACGCGTCAGGCGTCATATTATATTCTTTCATCAGCCCGTGCATGGTTGTGCCATAGGTCCTAAACAGACGTGTCTTCAGGGCGGCGGCATCTTCAGCATTCAGACCAAGTTCTTCACAAATAAACAGGGTCATCCGCTCTGCAACACGTGGAAACAGGCTTGAGGCGGCAGGATAGATGGTATTATCCAGATCAAATACCCAGTCTGTTTTATGCTGAAATGCTGCCTGCGAGATATGCTTGTCAGCCAGCAATCTGTCAAATTCGGTTTCCTGTGTCATATCCTGCTCTTCAGCCCTGTTTATCTGCTATAGCCATAATTTGGCGCGAAATCCGGCCGCTACCATAGCGTCTGCAAAAAATATGTCCCGATAGGCGCTAATCTGACGTGATTAATGTGCCAATGCCCTGTTCTGTAAACAGCTCGACCAGCGCAGCATGTGCTGACCGGCCGTCCATAATTACCGCTGCCTCCGCCCCTTGCTCGACAGCATCAATACAGGTTTGGACTTTGGGGATCATGCCGCCGCTTACCGTACCATCTTTGATAAGCGCACGCGCTTTTGACAGGCTTAGCTTGGCAATATGCTGGCCCTCTTTATCCTGCACACCGCTTACATCTGTCAGCATTAACAGCCTGCTTGCCCCGATAGCCCCTGCAATAGCCCCTGCGGCCGTATCGGCATTAATATTATAGGTCATCCCGCCCTCTCCAAGCCCGATAGGCGCGATCACGGGGATCATCCCTGCCTCAATCAGCGCATATAGCACCTTGGGGTCAACAGATTTCGGTGTGCCGACAAAGCCCAGATCGACAGCACTGTCATCTTTGTTTGCAGCGATTTTAGACGCTGTTATCAGACTGCCATCCTTGCCAGATAGCCCGACCGCATTACCCCCGGCCGCGATGATAGAGGCAACAAGCGATTTATTAATCGCGCCGGACAGCACCATTTCCACCACCGAAATAGTGGCTTCATCTGTCACTCTCAGCCCGTTAACAAATTGTGATTCAATCTGGAGCCGCTCAAGCATGGAGCCAATCTGGGGGCCGCCGCCATGCACAATAACAGGCTGGGCACCTATCTGGCGCAACAGCATCATATCTGCGGCAAAACTGTCAAGATAGGCCTGTTTGCCCATCGCATGGCCGCCAAATTTGACCACAATCGACTTGCCGGCATAGCGGCGCATAAAGGGCAGTGCTTCTATCAGAATACCTGCTTTTTCAAGAAGGTTTTCAGGAGATAAAATCTGTTTGTCTGCCATCTGTTACTCCTTGTTGCCGCCTGCTGCCTGTCTGGCCATGATTATCTGCGCCCGCCAGTCTCTGTGACTAGCATATTCACAAAGCTGTTGCTAGTTTGCAAGACCTGCTATGTGCGCGCGCAACGCCTCTATGCCTGTTTTTTCTGCTGATGATGTTGTCCAGACATGCGGGAAAGCGGCGACATGTTTGCTAATCTGCGCCGAGGTGTTTGAAATAATCTCATCCTGCTGGCGGGCAGTCAGCTTATCCATCTTTGTCAGCACAACTGCCCATGATACCGCCTGCTCATCCATCAGCTTCATCATCTGTCTGTCTGCCTCATTAATGCCTCTACGGCTATCTATCAGCAACATCAGCCGTTGCAGGGTCTGCCTGCCTGCCAGAAACTGTTTTGTTAATTTTGTCCATGCCTGAATATCTGTTTTTGGTGCCTTTGCATAGCCATAGCCAGGTAAATCCACCAGCTGCAAGCGTCCTGATAGCGAGAAAAAAATCAACTGGCGTGTCCGCCCCGGTGTCTGCGATGTGCGCGCCAGATTATTGCGCGAGGTAAGCGCGTTAATCAAAGACGATTTGCCTACATTGGATCTGCCGGCAAAGGCAATTTCAGGCAGAGATAGTGGCGGCAGAGATGCCAGATTATTTGCGGCCGCCACAAATTCACACTGGCCTGCAAATAATAGCCGCCCTGCCTCTACT
>WTJO01000161.1 GCA_011524805.1 Alphaproteobacteria bacterium | reverse complement strand
GCCAGGATTCGATAGCGATACTCGGTGTCCGGTATGACGGTGATATCGGACAGGCTCGTCCCGCCGACGGTCGCCAGCAGGTCGGACGCTGCGCCGGCGGCGATCCAGTTGCGAATCAACGTGATCGAGGCCGGATCGAGGCCGCCGCCCGGTGGCATGATGTTGCCGACCGCGGCCGTACCTTCTAGTTTTTGCACTAGGTAGCTGTTGTCCGGATCGCCGGGACTGACACGCATCAGCGTTGGCCGCACAGCCTCTGGCAGCACATCATCTGGGCGCGCATCTGCTTCACAGTCAGCCCAGCCAGATGCCATCCAGACACATCTTGTCTCGGCATTGGGGTTATTGGCAGAAAAGATGGAACATATTGAGGACAGGCTGGCAGCGATGACTTTGACCCCCTATGAGGGGTTGAACCCGGAACTGGGCGACAGCACACCCATGCAATTGCGCCGTTCTGGCTTTTCAGACACTATCATTACAAATCTGCATGCCAGCTTTGCCGGCCTTGGCTATGAAGCTGGCGTAAGTTCGTTCCTGAGCCATCTTGGCCAGCAGCTGGCGATAACGCAGTCAGATAGTCTGATGCAAAAACGTATCTATTTTATTGTTGGTCCTAGCGGGTCGGGTCGCACAACGCTGGCGGCCAAGCTGGCGGCTAACTTAAAAGATGAACATTCAGGACGGGTTGTAGCCCTTGCCCATCTTGCGTCATCATCTGCTGAAACTGACAATAAACTGAAAAGCTACGCCCGTTTGCTAAATTTGCCCTTTTGCCATCTGACACATGATGTACCAGCCAATCAATTTGACAAGATGACAGATTTCGACATCATGGTGGTTGATGTTACCCTGTCTGTCGACCAGTCAAACCATTATCTTGGCCAGCTTACAGAACATCTGGGTACATCAGAGGTACAGACCATCATGTCGCTTCAGGGCGGTTCTTCTGCAAGTCTTATCAGGCAGAGCCTGACAGCCTATAAACAGGTTAATCCGCTTATTGCGCTGACCAAGCTGGATGAGTGCGAAACAACACCTGCCGAATTTTCCGCGCTGGCAGAACAGGACGCCTCGATTGCCCTACTATCAGGCACCAGATCGGTTGTAGGCGCACTTGCATTTGCGTCTGGCAACATAATCAGCCAATATCTAACAGAGAATTTCTCATCTGCTTTGCGTCTAAACTCAGAGCATGAGACAGGGGTGTAATTATGACGGTATCAATCTCTATCGCAAGTGGCAAAGGCGGCGTTGGCAAAACAAACTGCGCTGTCAACCTGTCTCTGGCTTTGTGCAAACAGGGCAAGAAAGTTGTGCTATTCGATACTGATTTCGGTATGGCAAACGCGCATATTCTGCTTGGCACCAATCCCCGTCATTCTGCGGCCAGCTTTCTGAAAGGCGAGGCAAAGCTAGATGATATTCTGACAGAGGCTCCGCAAAATCTGAAATTTATTGCAGGTGGCTCAGGTCTGCTTGAACTGCTGAATCTGAATAACGAGACACGTTACCGGATGCTTCAATCTTTATCATCTCTTGAAGACCAGATTGACTATCTGATTGTTGATACGCCGGCAGGTGCTTCAGATTCAACGCTGTTTTTTACCAGCGCGACAGATATTCCGCTTATTGTTCTGGTAGCAGAGCCTACCAGCTTTCTAGATGCCTATGCGCTGATTAAGGCTGCCCATATTGAAAAGGGGCTTACCCAGTTCAGCGTGATGGTCAATATGGCCAATAGCGCAAGTTCGGCACAGCAGAATTTCAAGAAATTTTCCGAAATCTGCAACCGTTTCCTGGATGTAAAGCTGACCTATGCAGGCATGGTGCCCCAGTCAAATGCTATCCGGCGTTCAATCGTAAAGCGCAAGCCAATTACCATTGGCATGCCATCGTCTCCGGAAGCAAAATTATTCACTGATCTGGCAAATAAAATCCCGTCTCTACCTCATAACGAGCATGATGGCATCACCTTCTTTTCGAAGGATAAAGGATAATGGCTATGACAAAACATTCTTATGCACATGCACAACAAGATGTGAATGAGCTGATTTCTAGCCATTCGGAACTGGTTCGTAAAATTGCATGGCAAATTCACGGACGGGCGCGTCATATTACCGAAATTGAAGATCTGGTTCAGATAGGCTTTACAGGTCTTATTCTGGCTGCACAGAAATACACCCCGCAGGATGGTGCCAATTTTGCCTCTTATGCCAGCATCAGGATAAGAGGCGCCATCATCGATCATCTGCGCAAAAGCTCTAATCTGTGCCGCACCACTATTCAGGTGAAAAAACTCTATAATGATGTGGTTGAGGCGTTGCAAAAAGAATATTTGCGGCCACCTAGCCGAGAAGAAATAGCCATTAAAATGGATATGACAGAAGATGAGCTGATGGAATGGGAAGCTGCGTTTCAGGCAAATATCCATCAATCAATCGATTCTATCTATGATCAATTTTCCATCTGGTTTGCCTCGGCTGACAACACCCCTGAAGAAGATGTAAATGAAGCAGAATTGCAGGAAGTGCTAAAGCAGGCATTGCGCACATTGCCAGAAAAAGAAGCCCTGGTTATCCAGCTTTATTATGTTGAAGAGCTGAACGTTTTTGAAATTGGCGAGGTGATGGAAATATCCACTGGCCGCGTATCGCAAATCAAAAAATCGGCGATTGGCAAATTACGCCAGTTCATCCAGAATGCCGAGAGCGATTCTCTGCCCAAAAGCTAGACCTATGGTTAGTCACAAAAAAGGGTGCCTGTCTGATGACAAAAACACAGTTTGAGCATATTCAGGCAATTCAGGTCTCTGTGCATACGGCCGAATTACAGTTCAGCCATGCCAGCGCCGGTCTTGCCCTTCTGCTAGGTGGCTCACTTATCAATATTGCGCGGGGTAGCTGCCAGATTACCCTTATCCCTGCACAGGGTCTGTCATCTGTGCCATGCGGCGTGCTGGATATCTCGCAGGAACGGCTGGTCATGAAAGCACAGGCATCTCTGCGGCAGGATGATTTTGACAGGCTGTCACAGGTTATGGCAACGCCTTCGCCACGTCCGGCCACAGTCATTTTGAGCCTGTTAAAGCCACTTACCGTCAGCATGGAAGGTATCCTGTTTCTGGATCAGGATATGCAGATTGATATTGCCGAAATCTCCAGCCACGTACCGCTAAAATAGCGCCGTTTTTCGCCAGCATTCCGCGTTGTTCACGCCAGATATGTATCCGGTAAACTGACTGCGGGAATCTACCGGAATAATTTTACTGGAATATTTTTACTGGAGTAATTTTACTGGGAAAGACGTTTTGTCAGCTCTGTCTCTGCCTGCATTAGCCGAGATGAGCCTGAAAATGCCTGCTGGGCACGCATCAGATCGGTCAGCTCGCGCGTCATATCAGAGTTGGACATCTCAAGCGCACCAGAGATGACCTTGCCATACTCACCTTCAAAAGCAGGGCCAATCTGCGCAGGGCCAGAGGCCTGATTTGCCGTAAACAGATTACGCCCTTCTGCTTTAAGGCGCGTTTCATCTGAGAATTTTGCCAGCCCGATACGCCCCACCTTTACAACTGATCTGTCATTCATCTGGGCGATCACATTTCCAGATGTATCAATCACAAGCTCGGTCAGAAACACTGTATCACCAGCATCATTCTGTGCCTGACGCGGCACACGGAAATCACCACCTGCGCTAGATTTAAGCCGCTGGCCATCATTGGAAACAATATAGCCTTCAACATCAAGCGTAAATGAGCCATCACGTGTATATTGCGCTTCTTCAGCATTTGAAGACCCCGGCTTGTTTAGCACGAACAGCCCCTGCCCCTCGATGGCCAAATCAAGTGTCTGGCCGGTTTCAAGCAGCGGTCCCTGACTGCGCGATGTGCGCGTATCTGTAACAAGCGTGCCATTACCGATTTTCGAGGGCGAAAGAAACGACACCTTTTCAGAATAAAAATCTTCAAACTGGCTGATAGACCGCTTGAAGCCTGTTGTTCTGGCATTCGCAATATTATTGGAAATCTGATCAATATGTTTCATTGATGCATTCATGCCTGAGCGAATAACATTGATCATTGCCTAATTCTCCTGACGGAATTTGCCCATAAACCGGGTCACGTAAGAGGAGGTACAGCAATAACCATGCCAATCTTTTGACGATCAATATCTTGTATTGGCCCATGATGGCAAAAGCTGTCAAAAAACCATAGCCGGAGAGATGCTGATGCTGTTTTCTATAAAAAGGTACTTGTCGCAAATGCCAGAAACCATCATTATGGGGAGGTGAAGTTGTTACTGTATCTGGCGTCCGAATATTATGAATGAGAAAAAGCCAAATTCACTTATCCCTATGCCTCAGCGCGCCACCACTGTCTATTCTGGCGGGAATGCTGCGGCGAAAGAATCCCTAAATGAAAATCAGCAGGAATTTCAGACCCGTGAAGATGTGCGTCAATTTCTGCCAGATATTCTTGGCAAGGTGCTGGCACGTATCTGGATAGACCCTGAATTTCACATGCAATTTTCACGTGATCCTGTAAAAACTCTTGCTAAAAATGGCGTGAAACTGCCAGAAAATGTTACGATAGAGTTTCAGCGTGAAAATACAGAACGCCCCCGTATTGTGGTGTATGAGCAACGGCCAGGGTCAAATTTCAAGCTACGGATTTTATATCTGCAGCTGGTTATGATGGCCGGACGGTAAGACAGCCATGTCTATCGCCAGCCTGCTATCACCTGACAGACTGATACAGATTTCTCCGATATTCAGAACAGCCATAGCCTCTTTTGGGCTGGCACTTTCGCTATTGATTGTTTCAGGCGCGCCTGCCCAGGCAAACAGTCACACAGCGAATCAGTCAGAGATGAGCGAGTTTGCCAAAGCGGTAAAGGCAATCAAGGATAAGCAATTTCAGGACGGGCTGACGCGATTTATCGCGCTGGCGGAAGCTGGTGATCCTGAGGCACAATATAATGTGGCTGTGCTGCTTCATTCTGGCCGGGGGCGGCCGCAAAATTACAGCGATGCATTATTCTGGGCGCGGCTATCACAGCTTGGCACTATCGAACAGGCTGAAGAGCTGGCGGAAGAGATTCAAGACAGGATGACTGAAAATGATATTCAGAGTGTGCTGGAACGGGTGAAGGCATGGCTTATCGGACGTGTCAATGATGGCTATCTTGAGACCATACCGCAACTGGCAACCTATCATCTTGAACTGCTGGAAGAGCAGGATTATGAAACAGCCTATCTGTGGTACACGCTGGCCACTGCGCTAAATATCCCTGAAACCATAAAGCTGAGAGATGAAGCAGAGGAAGAGCTGGAGCCAGAACAAATCAGCGCGCTTCAGGCACAGACAAACAGCCTGTTTGACCAGATCATCGCAGGCGAGCCAATTATGGAGAGTGAGCAGATAAATGAAAATTAAGGTAAGATGGTTGATTGACGGCGTGATGGAAGTTGAGGCAACTGACCCAAAACAGGCAGAAGAGCATGCCGCTCAATTGCTGAATGTGCTGATTGATCAGGTGCCCGAGCTAAAAACCCATTACGGAGCGCAGGCTATTCAGGGTCAGGCTCTGGATATGTCGCCAGATGACGAGGATGAAATACATTAACATTCATCTGCCCGCAATGTGCTGGCATGAGGGGCTGTCTGCGCCCAGCCATACATAGATGCAACGCGCTAAAAACCGTTTAGCAATTCCGATATTGTTTTTTCAAGATCATCATTGTCACGTTCAATACTTGAGATTTCCTGACGCAACTCTTCGATGCGCTGTCTGCGCTGTTCCATTACATCCTTGATCTCTTCCAGAATACCGGAAAGACGATCGCTTAAATTTACTTCTTCTGCCATAACCATTCCTTCGCCAGCTATTTCATGCAAATATTACTGCCCGGCCTGTATTAATTGCTCAGCCTGAATACATTCATGAGCATACAAAACAGCCAGAATTTTGTAAAAAATTCATGACATAACATCCACGCCGCTTGTGACGTAAACACAATAACGTCATAATTAAGTGCAATTTTGAGACCAGTTTTTTGATTATCGTAATTTATTTGTCATGAAGATACCGACAGCACAGACAAAAATATCGACCGGCAGGCATGGGGTATCAGCCTATCTGCCCATGTTAATGGTGGCACTATGCTTCTGGTTAATAGCCAGTTTCAGCGCGATTGCCCAGACTATCCCCTGTCAGGTCAGGCTGGAATTTCAGACCACCAGTTCAGGCCAGCAGCTTGTTCATTATCGTTTATATATGCAGATTACCAATACCAAACCACGCCCCGTTACCGCCGTATCTGTAGAATGGCTAGATGATGCCAGCCAGATAATCGGCAATAGTGACGCAGATTGCAGATTTGATAACCAGCCTCTGGGCCTGTCCCAGACAGGGCAATGTAGCCGGAATGTGCAGTCAATCAACCAGAGATGGATGGAAAAACTAGGCCAGATGATATGGACTGAAATGGTAAATTCTGAGCTTTCAGGCTTCAGACGGATCAAATCTTGCAAGATAATAGGGTACAGATTTGAATAAAACCGCTAGCGATTGATTTTATTGAATAAAGTCAGTTGTTCAGATTTATGTTACGAGACAGCTTATGGATAATGATCTGATAAGACAGCAGATTGAGAGTGCAAAAAAATCATTTGTTTCAACAAAAACGAAACAAAATGACAAACAGTTCCAGATGGCCGGCACACAACCATCTGGCTCGATCGCAGATTTATCTAGACTGGAACAGCAAACCCTGATTATGGGCAGGCTGAAATCACTGATGGATGAAGCAGCGCAGACCCCACGACAGGAAAGCCGGTCATATCAGGATATAGCGCGGAATACGCCGCGCGAGACAACCCCGTTCTGGGCACAGACGCAACGTGATATTTCCCCTTCGGAGCGTTTTGCAACCCAACAGCGGGAACAGGAGAGCAAGATGGCAGACACACCGCCCTCACCTACACAGCAGCCGGAGGCGCAATCTGGACAGGCTGGTGCCCAACCTGATAGCCAGCAGCCCGCCAGCCAGCAGGCACCTGAAGCAGTAGCACAATCCGCCCAGCCAGAAGCAGCTGTCGCCGAGATGCAGCCACCAGCACAAGCCGCCATGCCGGCCAAGCCATCAAATGAGGCTGCGCTGAGCGCAATACGAAGCGAGGTATTTAGCCATATGGAAAAAGCCCCTATACCGGCAGAACTGCTTGAACGGATTGAACAGATTGAACAGCGCGCCAGCCAGCAACAGCAGGATTTGACCTCTGTATTGAAGCTGGTACGCCAGTTAGCCGCTTCACAGAAAGAATTTGAAACTGTTTCCCAGCCCAAACGCCGCGGCTTTTTCAGCACTTTGCTATTTTCTATGCTGGTGCTTATCGGAATGGTCAGTGTTGGAGCTCTTGGATGGCTATATGTAATGAACCCTGCGCTGGTAAATTCTGTATTTACACAGATTATCAATTCAGCCTTTATCCAGACTATCCATTTTGTCTCGGTAGTTGCTGGCGCAATCGGCATTAATATTTAGGTGTAACAGGTGCCATCATGGCTGAAGCTGCGTCAAATTCTTCATTTCTTGGAAAACTTGGCTTAACGGCCTTGCTTGGCACGGCAGCGAGCGCTGTATTTGGCATGTTCTATGCCGGCTATGTCAATCTGGCAACGCCTGCCGCACCACAGAACCAGTCGCTTGAAGACAGGCTGGCTGCCACAGGCGTGCTGGCAACTGAAACTGAAGCAATAGAGGAAGCGCCTGTGCTGTCAGAAGAAGAAGAAGCGCTTATCCTGTTTAACAAGCCAAAACATAGCTATTATCTGTTTCCGATACCCTTTATCTCAAATCTGAAAGACAGCAAAAAGCTGGTAACTATCGAGCTGGCAGTAAGTATCTATGCGCCGCCACTCTCAGGTGACAGCTTGTTAAGCGCATTATTTACATTCGATCCTGCCATGCGCAATGTGATCCTTGGCCATCTTCTGACAAAACGCCCTGATGAGCTGATAACGCGTGATGACAGACAAAAATTAACAGATGAATTAAAGCAAAAGCTGAATGAGCTAATCCTGACAGGACAGCAGGATGAGGATGCCGCAACCATTGATGAAGTGCATATCCAGAAGCTGGTTGTTGGCTAGCTTCTGCTCGCCATGCTGACAGCATAGGCACTCAGGCATCTTCAAAATCTATCATAATCGCTTCAAATGCCTGTCTTTCAGCATCTGACAGAGAAACAGCAGGCTGGGCAAGCTGGGCAAAGGCAGCTAGCTGATCAGCCCCAAATTCGGGTTGCTCGTTAAGCTCTGATGCAAATACCCATTTCATTTCTAGCCTGTTCTGACGGGTAAATCTGAACTCTATATCAATGCCGAACGGTGCAAATGCCTGTGTTAACTGGCGTTCAATCTGCCCGAAATGAGGCAATTTGACATGGCGCGGAAACAGCATGGTTTTGACAATTGGCCTGCCAGCCTTGTCTGGTGGCGGCGCGGCATCCTCATCTTGCAAAAGACCAAGATCAAGTGACAATTGACCGTTATGTTGATCTGCCGGAAAGGCGGCTGGCGACATGAGATACACGTATTCCAAACTGTCAGGTTATTGACACCCTAACAATATCTAGTATGTGTGTCAATAAATTGCCACCAGATACCCGATAGCTATCATCGCGATAGCATCTGGACATCTCGCCAGCCCTTTATCGGCCAGATTAGAAATTATCTTTTCGGGTTCTGACCTCGGCAAACACTTCAGCATCCGTAGCCTCTGCCATACCAAGATAGGCGCGCATTCCGCTATCTGAGGCGCGCAGGAACGGGTTTGTTGCCATCTCTTCAGATAACAGGCTAGGCACTGTTGGCTGTCCCTGTGCCCGCTTTGAGGCCACCTCGGCTGCCCTGTCTTTCAGCATCTGGTTATCAGGGTCTACAGAGAGCGCAAATTTGGCATTTGCTTCTGTATATTCGTGGCTGGAATAGATGATGGTATCAGAGGGCAGTGCCATCAGCTTTGACAGGCTGTGCCACATCATATTGAAATCACCTTCAAAGACCCGACCGCACCCTAACGAGAATAACGTATCCCCTGTGAAACAGACAGATTCTGTGGGCAGATAGAAATTCAGCATATCCAGCGTATGACCCGGCGTGTGCAACACCTTTATCTGCTCGCCTGCAAAAGCTATCTCATCGCCCTCGGACAGCTGTGTCATAATATGGACATGACCGGGGTTATCACCTGAGGGGCCATAGACATGCGCTCCGGTGCTGGTGGCAAGTGCTTCCAGCCCTTCTGTATGGTCACCATGATGATGGGTAATGAATATATGGCTTAACTGCCAGCCCTTTTCATCAAGTGCCTGCTGGTATGCGCTGTGATCGCCTGCATCAATGGCGGCGGTCAATTGTGTTTCAGGGTCGTGAACAAGCACGCCATAATTATCACTGCCATATAGAAATTGATGATAGGCAAACCGGGGCATTATGAACTCCTTTTTTAAGATGAATATCTAGCCGAGCATATCTGGCAGGGCGGCAGGCTGCAAGCCTTCTGCTTCAAGCCCTGCCTTGATAAAGCCGGCAATCTCGACCGCCTGTGGCCCGTCACCATGCACACAGACAGAATCTGCCTTCACGCTAAGCGCCGTGCCGTCAACAGCGACAATTGTATGCTCGCAGAACATCCTGACACATTGGGCAAGCGACTCTGCCTTATCATGGATCATTGCATCCGGGCGGGAGCGCGGCACAAGCTGGCCATCTGGCATATAGGCTCTGTCAGCAAACACTTCACCTGCCACTGGCAGACCTGCCGCCTCGCCTGCGGCATATAGCTCGCTCAATACGGGGGCAAGCAGAATAATATTCTGATCGACAGCGCTTGTGCCCCTGACAATGGCATCTGCCAGAGCGCGGTCAGCACAGGCCATATTATTAATCGCACCATGTGGCTTGATATGAGTAACAGCTATCCCGGACAGCTGGCCAATCGCGATTGTCGCACCTAGCTGATAGGCAATCAGCCGCTCAATTTCGGCCTCTGAGAGATGAAGTTTGCGCCTGCCAAAGCCATGCAGATCATAAAAACCGGGATGCGCGCCAACCGATACATCGCTAGCCGCCGCCTTTGTCATCACGTCACCCATGATATTATAATCGCCAGCATGAAACCCACAGGCGATATTGGCGGTATTGATAATGCCAAGCAGGCCGTCATCATTGCCCATCTGCCAGTCGCCAAAGCCTTCGGCCATATCTGCATTCAGATTAAATCTTGTCATTTTACCTTGTCACTATCTGGTTTCATCGCCACACTAGGCACTGTATAGTACAGCATAACCAAAATTGCATTGCCAGTGATTTTGCCTGCCCATATGTCATTTCTGCCAACAGACCAGAGCTGAAATATATGCCTGAACATCCTGCCTCTGATCCCATGCTATCACCACCCGGATTGCCTGACCCTGTCTGGCATCCCTGCGGGGATACAGGTTTGCTGCTTGATCTGGGCGGCTATCGCCCTGCCTATCATGATATATTATGCGCCGTTGAGGATAAATCTGTGCTGACACTGATGGCGCGCAGGCTGGCAGGCACCATTAATGATAAACGCAAAAAAGGCGAGATCAGGGGCATTACCGATATTGTGCCGGGACTGGCAAGCCTGCTGATACATTATGACCCGCTCATTATCAGGGCAGGCCAGCTTAAATCTGCGATATATCCACTATTGAGCACGCTTGAAGGTGCGAACAGCCTGCCTGCCAGACTATGGCATCTGCCTGTCTGTTATGCACCAGAATTTGCACCTGATATGGCCGAGATATCTGAGCAGCTATCGCTTAGCCCCGAGCAGATTATCGAGCTTCATCTGTCTGTTACCCATGAGGTTGCGATAATGGGTTTTCTGCCCGGTCTTGGCTATATGACAGGTCTGCCAGACCCGCTTCACCTGCCACGCCGCGCCAACCCCAGAACAGATGTGAGGCAGGGTTCGGTTGGCATTGCGATGGATCAGACAGTGATTTATCCGCTGGATAGTCCGGGGGGCTGGAATCTGATTGGCAGAATGCCCTATCTGTTATGTGATCCTGCCCAGCCTGATCCTATCTGGCTGGCGGCAGGAGATAGGGTGAAATTCTCGGCGATTTCAGCAGATGAGTTTGACGCATTTGAACGCGCCTCTATTTCGGGCAGTCGACCCGATTTTGAGATGATAGAGGGGGCAGGCTAATGCCCGAATTTGTGTCTATTTTCAGCGCAGGTCCGCATTGCTCGCTTCAAGATGGTGGACGTGTCGGCCATCAGGCATTTGGTGTACCAGAAGGCGGTGCGATGGACAGAGATGCGCTGATACTTGGCAACAGGCTGGTAGGCAATCCGCCTGATGCAGCTGGTCTTGAGATATGCCTTGGCGGGCTTAGCTTCTCGCCCACAATCGCGCTGAGAATTGCGCTGACAGGCACGGCAGGTGACAGGCTGACCATCACCAGAACATCTGGCGAGATACTGGACGTTGACGCTGGTATATCGGTAGTGGCCGAGGCAGGTGACATCATTTCAACCGGCTTTTTCAGAGATACAAATTGCGCCTTTATTGCGGTTGGCAGCCAGTTTGATATTGGCGCGCCTTTTGGCTCGCAATCCACCTCGGCCAATGCAAGGATGGGAGGGATTGACGGCAGACTTCTGGCAGATGGTGACAGGATACCGCTGGGTCGGCCAGCACCGCCTGCCCCGCTCCGCCAGATACAGACAGCCATATTTGCGCGCAAAACAAGCTTTCATATTGTGCCGGGGCCTCAGCAAAGCTGGTTTGAGGATGCGGCATATCATCAGTTCATTGAAAGTGAATGGCGGCTGACTTCAAAAATGAGCAGAATGGGTATCAGGCTTGCAGGCCCTGTTATCAGCCATCGGCACACCGCAGATATTCTGTCTGACGGAATTGTGCGGGGGGCTATCCAGATACCGGGTGATGGCCAGCCAATTGTGATGATGAATGATCATCAGACCACAGGCGGTTATACCAAAATTGCCAGCATCTGCTCGGCCGACCTGCCAGCATTCGCACGTCTGTCTTCTGCTAGCAAAATCACCTTTCTGCCAGTCACCCAGACACAGGCAGAAGAGCTGGCAATTGCCCATCAGGCACAGATTGACAGAATAATCAGTGAAATGATTACAGTTTAGGCTTGAGATGATAACAAAGTTCGACAGAATATAGATGATACAATATGGGGAGAACGGGCATGCAAGCCTCGGATTTAGAAGCTGATTATATAATTGTCGGTGCAGGGTCTGCCGGATGCGCTCTGGCAGGCAGGCTATCTGAAGATAGCAATATATCGGTTATTCTGATCGAGGCGGGCAATGATGATTCAAATCCGCTTATCCATATCCCCTCTGGCTATATCAAGCTGATGAACAAGCCTGAATTTAACTGGATGTTCAAAAATGAAGCTGATGAGGGCATGAAGCACAGAGAAATCGACATGCCGCGCGGCAAGGTGATGGGCGGTTCATCTTCAATTAATGCAATGCTATATATCAGAGGTCAGGCAGAAGATTATAATATCTGGGCACAGCGCGGCAACACAGGCTGGTCCTATGAAGATGTGCTACCCTATTTTATCAGGGCAGAACAGTCTAACAGGCTGGAAAAAAATGATGATATTGCCGAAAAAGACAGGCTCGATCCTGCCTATCATGGCACTGGTGGCCCGCTTCAGGTATCAGATATTCAGGAACGCTATGATGCGCTTGATCTGTTATGTGAAGCTGCCCAGAATGCAGGCTATCGCTATAATCCAGATTTTAATGGCGCCTATCAGGACGGCTTTGGATATTATCAGGTGACACAGAAAAACGGTGTACGATTCTCGTCTAAACGTGCCTATATTGACCCCGCACGCGGGCGCAAGAACCTGACTATCCTGACCAATAGCCGGGTAACCTCTATCGGGTTTGAGAGTGATGATCTTGAAACAGCAGGCGCAAAACAGGCGCGTTATGTCCATATAAAACAGGGCACAAATAGCCGCACCATCAGGGCTGGCCGGTCGGTTATCCTGTCAGC
>WTJO01000047.1 GCA_011524805.1 Alphaproteobacteria bacterium | reverse complement strand
GGCTTTACGTGTATGCATATCATCAACAACAATCAGTTCCTGCACAGCCTTATTGCCAACTTCTAGAGTTTCCAGAAATTTCGGGATAATACCTGTCACATGGCCGCCAGCCTCAAGTGCGCCACTGGCAAAACTGCCCATCAGACCAGTGCGCCCGCCGCCATACACAAAGCGAAAATCTCTGGCACCAAGCATACTGCCAAGCCGTCTTGTTTCGTCCGCATAACGGGCATCAAGCCCGAACGAAGCACCGGCAAAAATACATAGTCTTGGTGATGTTATCTGAGCTGTTTCAGACATGTTTTATTCCTACATATTCTGGCAAGTTATTTGTTTGTATCGTCTTAGCGTTGATAGTACCATAAAAACAGGTAGTAATGCTAAACTTCTTCAGAATGGTGGTTGAAAAAATGCGGTCACTTACAGGTATTTTACTAATTGTAGCAGGCGCGGTCGCGGCGCTTGCTGTTGGCTGGTTTTTCTTTTCAACAACATCAGATGAAAATACATTTCATCAGCAAACATCTGTTACACAGGCCGATACATCACTAAATTCACAGACCATAACTCCGGCTGATAATGCCGGCTCAGATATATTAGCATCAGAAACAAATATAGACCCTCAGGAGGTTAGCCCGCCCCAGCCAGCATTGCAGCCCGGCGTTGAATCTGTTCCGTTCTCGCAGTCTGAAATTAAAAATCAGGAAAAAAGCACAGAGCCTCAAACATCTTCTCAGCAGGCTGATAATGCCAACACCCTGCCAGAGATTACAATTGCCCGGGTTGACCCTGATGGCAATGCCGTGCTGGCAGGAAAGGCTGTGCCACGTGCTACGGTTATTGTGTCCGAAAACGGAAAAGAGCTTGGCCGCACAAAGGCTGATGATGCAGGGGAATGGGTGATCGTGCTTGAAGAGGCGCTTGCTCAGGGAAATCATCTGCTAATCATTGAAATGCAGACAGAAGACGGGGTTGTGACGCTTTCCGAGCGGGCAGTGCTGATTGAACTGTCAGGCGATGATGCGCCACTTGTGGCGATTGTACCGATGGGTGAGGCAGTCACAGGTAACACATCTGAAGTTGAGATTGTCTCACTGCCCAAAACGCTGGAACAACAGCCTAAGCAGGAAACAGCAGATAAGCCTTCGCAAGCGCCTGCAACCCTTGCCACTACAGAAGTGGTTATGCCGCCACAAATATCCATTTTCACCCTGTCATGGCGTTCTGAGACAATGCTTGCCATAAAAGGTGAGGCCATATCTGGTGACAGTGTAATTGTCAGCTTTGCCGGCAATCAGGCGCAGGCAGAATTGACAGATAGTAGCTGGCTGGCGGTGATAGACGTGCCATCTAGTCGCTCGGGTCTTGTTCGTCTTGAGGCAAGTTTGTTCACAAAGCAGGGTGGGCAGGTTGCGCGCGCAAGTCTTAATATAGATATGAGCCAGCTTGATGTTGGCAAAGATGGCAGTGATATGGTGGTGGTTCAGAAAGGGGATATGCTGTGGCGTATTGCCTATCGTACTTATGGAAGCGGTATACGCTATCTGGATATTGTGAAACGAAACCAGTCACAGATTGATGATCCTGATCTGATATATCCAACCCAGATTTTCTCACTGCCGGCACAATAGGCAGGCGGCAGATGAAAAAAGATAGCTATATTGCCAGTTTAGTCAGAGGGAATATTGGTTTTTTACATTAGGTCCAAAGGTTAATCTTGGTATAGTAGGCAGTACAAAACGCCAATCTAGCGAGAGCAGGCAGCAGACGAAATGGCTGAAGATACGAAAACACCTTTGCATACGGCATATACAGGCCTGTCAGAGATGATTGCGTCCAAAATCGCCGAACCTATCTTTCCGGTCAAGGCAGTTGCGGGCTGTATCTGTGTTGCCGCGATTATTCTATATCTTCCGCTTGGTGTGATTATGTTTGGCGGATTTTTATATCTACATCTTATCCTGCGCATTCCGGCAGGCGCAATCAGTTCAGCTGATAGCGGCAAGCAGGAGGTATTATGCGCGCCTATTGATGGCCAGATTATCTATTCTGGTAGCACTGACACTGGCCATTTTGTTGTGTTCAGGCCGCAATTCTTTGATTCTCACATTATCTATTCGCCTGTGGCGGGAGAACTTGGTCAGCATATTCATTTTTCGGGCAGATTTGACAAGATAGAAAAGAATGCAGGCAGATTTGATGTGCCTGAACAGAATATGCGTCATGAATATTCAATTGAACTGGCATCAGAACATATTCTCAGGCTTGACATTATTGCAACGCCCCTGAACCGTCTGATTACCAGCTTTGTGGATGAAGGTATGATGCTGGAGCGGCGGGAGCCCATGGCGGCCTCTATTTTGCGCCCTGTCATCATTATGCATGTACCACAAAGCTATCAGCTTGATTGCAGGGTTCTGCAACGATGTGTTGGCGGTGATACCCCGATAGCTAGACTGTCATAATGCCATCCTGTGCAGAGGCGGCGGAGAGACGCGGTAATCCATGCTAGACAGCCATATCAGAAAACAGATAGACCCCGTTCTGGACAGCATAGCAGGCCAGCTTCACCGCGTGGGAATAACCGCAAACCAGCTTAGTGTGGCAGGCCTGTTACTTGGGCTTGGGGCTGGTATCTGTGTGATGCAGTCAGCCTATCTGGCAGGTTTTATATGCTTCTGTCTAAGCAGGCTGGCTGACGGGCTTGACGGGCCTGTTGCGCGCCAGACACAGATAACAGATTTTGGCGGCTATCTTGATATTGTCTGCGATTTTATTTTCTACAGCTTTATCCCGTTCAGCTTTGCCATAGCACATCCTGAATTTGCCCTTGCCGCCTGTTTTCTAATGCTTGGCTTTATGGGAACAGGCACCAGCTTTCTGGCTTATGCGATATTACAGGCGAAACATCCTAAAACTACAATTTTGCCCTCTGGCCAGCGTAAATCATTTATTATCTGGGTGGTCTAACCGAAGGCACCGAAACAATTTTTGTTCTGGGGCTATGTTTCTGGCTACCTGACTATTTTGCATGGCTGGCATGGGGCTTTGGCATATTATGCTGGATTACGGTAATAACACGTATTCAGGCGGCATGGCTTGATTTTGGAAAAGACTGTTGAATTAACCTCAAAACAGATTATCGTCTTAATTAAATTCATTTCCATCTTCTGTGAAAAAGAGAAACAGCATGAAATTTGGTATCGGGCAGTCCATCAAACGTATCGAAGATAATAATC
>WTJO01000140.1 GCA_011524805.1 Alphaproteobacteria bacterium | reverse complement strand
TTATAATATATGTGATCATGAAGCGTGTTTTGCAGAAGTAGGCTCGCAGGCTGTCAGCTATACAACAGGCGTGCCTGCGATGATAGGCGCAGCTTTGATGCTGGATGGGCGCTGGCGGGCAGACGGTGTGGTGAATATGGAACAGATGGATCCTGACCCCTTTATGGATATGCTTAATCTGCATGGTCTGCCATGGCAGCTTACCACTCTTGACAGCCCTGTAAGTTTCTAGAAGGCCGGATATGGAAACCAAAACAGCAGGCGCAGGCCGTTTTACCGATTTTGATCTGAACGCTGTTCCCAGCCCCTGTTTTGTTATCGACACACAGAAAATTGCTGAAAATCTGGCCACTCTTGCCGCTATCCAGAATAAGGCAGATGTCAGAATTTTGCTGGCACTAAAAGCATTTTCGCTATGGTCTGTTGCAGATATGATCTCAGGCAGCCTGTCTGGCTGCTGTGCGTCTGGGCTATGGGAGGCCAGACTGGCACGCCAATATTATGGCGGCATATTATCAACCTTCTCACCTGCCTATAAACAGTCCGAGCTTGATACATTATGCAGCCTGTCAGATCATCTGATAGCCAATTCACCGGCGCAGTTGCAGAACATGATACAAATCGCCCTTGCGCATCAGACACAGACAGGCCTGCGCCTGAACCCCGGCTTGGTGCTTGGCGAGGTAGATATGTATGATCCCTCTGCGCCAGGCTCACGGCTTGGCATGCCGCTTGACCAGTTTGAGCGGTTTGTTGCGAAGGGCGGGATGGCAGATATTGACGGGCTTCATATGCATAGCCTGTGCGAGCAGGGATATCAGCCACTTGCCGCGCTGGTTGAACAGATACGCCCTGCACTTGATATGGCCAGCGGGGCGTTTTCATGGCTTAATCTTGGGGGCGGGCATATGCTGACCCATCCTGATTATGATACTGCCAGCCTTACTGCCCTGCTGACAGAACTGGCAGAGACATATCAGGCACAAATATATCTTGAGCCGGGCACGGCGATTGCCTTTGATGCCGGGATTCTGGTTGGCGAGATTCTGGATGTGATCGATAATGATGGGGCGGTGGCGATAACAGATATTTCTGCTACCTGTCATATGCCTGATGTGCTTGAAGCGCCCTACCGGCCTGCTTTGCTTGGCGAGGCTGAAGCGGGCGTGGAAGTGGCGCTTGGCGGGCCAAGCTGTCTTGCTGGTGACAGGATAGGCAGTTATCAGTTCGCAGACAGACCGCAGGCTGGCCAGCGCATCGCATTTCTGGATCAGGCGCATTATTCCATGGTCAAGACAACCAGCTTTAACGGGGTGATGCTACCGTCAATCGCCTTATGGGATTCACAGGCAGATTCCTTAAATATTATCCGCCAGTTTGACTATGAAGATTTTAGAGGCAGATTGTCATGACACGTGATATTTCGGGCTATTTTCTGGGCGAAGAGTTACGCCATGAAGAGATGGACAGAGATACTGCTTTGTTTCATGTGCTTCCCTGCGGGCTGGAAAAAACCGTATCCTATGGCACAGGCACAGCCAAAGGCCCTGAGGCAATTATCGCGGCAAGCCATCAGCTGGAACGGCTGATTGACGGGCATGAGCCGATTTTGCGTGGCATCTATACCCATCCCGCACCTGATCTTTCAGGCACAACAGAACAGATTATGCAGCATATTGCCGGCCAGACAAAACAGATAGCCGCAAATGGCGCTATTCCTGTCACACTAGGCGGTGAGCATGCGCTTAGCTATGGTGCGGTGATGGGGGTGCGCGCCAGCCTGCCAGATACTGAAGAGATAGGCATCATCCAGATAGATGCGCATGCTGATCTCAGATGTGCCTATCAGGGGCATCATTTCTCACATGCCAGCGTGATGCATCTGCTTGCGAATGAAGGGGTTCAGATTGCCCAGCTTGGTGTCAGGGCAATATGCGCAGAAGAGATAGCGGCCCGCAAAACATTTCAGATAATTTCTCATGATGGCCCGGAGCTGGTCCGCAATAATATCTCGGCGATAAATTTGCCTGACAGCTTCCCCCAAAAACTATATATCAGCTTTGATCTGGACGGGCTTGACCCGTCAATTTTGCCAGCAACAGGCACGCCTGTGCCGGGTGGTCTTGGCTATTATCAGGCGCTTGATCTGGTTGCCTCGGCCGCAAAAGGCCGTCAGATTATAGGAATGGATATTGTAGAGCTTGCGCCTGATTCTGCACATCGGCCAAGCGATTTTGTTGCTGCCAGCATATGCTATCATCTGATGGCGATTGCCGGTACAACCACAGGAGACAGATAATGAGAAAATCGGCCAGACGTAGCCTGTTATTTGCACCTGCCCATCACCCCGGGCTGTTCGCAAAGGCAGTCGCAAAGGGTGCTGATATTGTCTGTATTGAATGCGAAGATGCGGTGCCAGCCCATAAAAAGGCCGAAGCACGTGCCGAGATGATAAGATTGCTGTCCAGCCCGTCACCCGAGCGAGATACCGGCTATGAGCGGATAGTGCGGATTAATGCGCTGGATACTGAAGAGGGTCAGGCAGATTTGCAGGCAATCTGCATACATAAGCTAGCGCCAGATGCAATTTTACTGCCCAAAATAGATACCGCCGGCCAGCTATCCGGGGTCGCAGACAGGCTGGAGGCGGCAGGGGTTAGGTGCGAGCTGATGGCGCTGATAGAAACAGCTTTAGGGCTTGAGCATGTTGCCGATATTGCCACCTCCACAGACAGGCTTAGCCTGCTGTTATTTGGTGGTGTTGACCTATCTTGCGAGCTAGGCTGCGAGATGAGCTGGATGGCACTATTATATGCCCGTCAGCGCACTATCCATGCCGCCGCGCTCGCGTCTCTAGATGTGCTGGATATGCCCCATGTCAATATCACCTCTCTTCACGAGGTTGCAGAAGAGGCAGCAAAGGCGCGCGAGATTGGATTTACTGGCAAGGCCGCTATTCATCCTGCTCAGCTTGAGAGTATTCATCAGGCGTTTAGCCCGACACAGCAGCAGATACAAAATGCACAGGATATTATCACTGCCTGCAATAAGGCAGAGGGCGGTGCTGCGCTCTTTGATGGCAAGCTTATTGAAAAGCCTGTTCAGGCACAGGCGCAATCTGTGCTGGATAAGGCACATATGCTTGGCCTGATTTAAGGTCTTATGTTCCCGTGAATTTTGGCAGCCGCTTCTCGTTAAAGGCGGCGATGCCTTCGCGCCTGTCTTGTGTTGATATGCATCTGTTATAGGC
>WTJO01000089.1 GCA_011524805.1 Alphaproteobacteria bacterium | reverse complement strand
TTATTAACCCCCGCAGACCCGTTATCAGCGGCAGTTTCCTATTCGATTTATGACTCGACCTATTATATCGAGATGTTTCATTTTGACGATGCCACAATTGGATTTGCCGGCGATCATAATAGCGACTGCAATGGCAGAATTGTTGCACCTGACCCGTCAAACGAGGCAATAGCGCTATCACAATCAGCCGAGCTTGATGTTAATCCGGATGCGTCTGTCGGAAAATTATTTGCTGAAATCGTCAATGTTGAGTGCAGATGAGACGATCTTTTGTAGTGCTGGTCTGTGGATACGCCCTTTTGCTCGCCATGGCTATCGGGGCTTTTTACAGTGACGATATTAGCAGGCTTTGGTCATCTTATCTGATCAGTATCCAGATAGCACAGCAAGGTTTGCAAGCGTTGCTTGTCGAGATGTTGCGCAATATTGAGGCTGAGCCGTTTAATGCGTCACTTTCGCTTATTTCGTTTAGCTTTCTGTATGGCGTGTTTCATGCTGCCGGCCCCGGACATGGCAAGGTGGTAATCTCAACCTATCTTCTATCCCAGAAAACACAATTGCGGCGCGGCATCATTCTATCGGTTAGCTCTGCATTGGTGCAAGGGATATCGGCGATAATACTGGTTACAGCCGCCACATGGCTGTTTAATCTGTCCATGCGCAAAGCACAGCTTATTGTGGGCGATATTGAACTAGCCAGTTTTGCGCTGGTGTCTCTGGCCGGTCTGTTCATTGTGCTATGGCGCGCCCGTCATATTGTCCGGCTTTTTTATCGCAGAAGAGATTCAGAAGAGGGGCAGCATCACCATCATGACGAAGCATGTGGTCATGCCCACCACCCCACCGGAAAAGCGCTTGAGACGGATGTTTCAATACTGTCATTTCTGGGCATTGTCGCCTCGGTCGGGATACGCCCCTGTTCTGGGGCTGTGATCGTGCTGTTGCTGGCAAATTCGCTTAATCTGAAAATCGCCGGTTTGCTATCGGTGTTATCAATGTCAATCGGAACAGCTCTGACAGTAAGTATCATCGCGGTTATTGCTGTCTATGCGCGCGCCTTTGCAACCCGCCTGTTAGGTGTTATGCCAGAGCGGCATGTCCGGATGTCGCTTGCTGCGAATATGGTGGGGATGGCCGGTGGGCTGGTGATACTGATGTTTGGACTATCACTATTCTCTGCGGCATATTTTGCGCCAGCCCATCCTTTCAGGTAGGCAGTCTGTATCATTATGGCATAATGCCCGCTATTGACAGGAACAAACAGTGCGCTAGTCTGTCTTTATCATAGCGTCATTCTGAGCGGAGGGTATCATGTGTATAGGCTGTGCTGAGGCTGTATTAATGACAAATGACGGAAAAGCACCTGACACATCCGAGACAGCAATCTGGATGGCCGGCTTTGCTGTCTGGGTTCTTCTGCTGACACATATCGCTAGAAAAAATACATCAAAAAGCAGTGCATGTTGACAGTCTAGTTGCTTTGCGTACACTTAACGCATGGGTGGTAATCCGTTACAGTGTGCAAGGTGATAGGTAGTTAGACAAGATGTATGTTCGCATTGCCGAGGTTGTCGGAAGCTCGGAAATACAATTCAAAATGATTATGGCGTTCATCGAAAAAGAGCTGCTGCCTAGAAATATCAAAGCCGGCCAGTTAAGCGGCGAGATATTCAAAACCTCCGAACATTCCTGTTTTGTTGTATCACGCTTCAACTCAAAGCCTGATGCTGACAGGATAATGTCCATTATGAAAGCTGAGCTTCAGGATATTAAAGGCACGAATAAAATCAGACTGATGGAAGGCGAGCGCATATTGCATATGCATGAATGATGGCCTTTCACGTCAACATATAATCAGGGCTGTATGGAAATAAAGAAAGGCAGGATATAATGGCAAAAGGATATCTAGTAGCAAATATTAGAGTAAAAGATCAGGAAAAATTTCAGGAATTTTCCGGCATGGCAATGCCTGTTATCGCAGAATTTGGTGGCAAGGTACTGGCAAGAGGGCCGGGTGCCGACAGGCATGAAGGCAGCGTGAGCGGCGTTGTAATGATAATAGAATTTGAAAGCAAGGCTGTGGCCGAGAAATTCTATTTCTCTGATGCCTATCAGGCAGCAAAGGCTGTGCGTGATAGCTGTGCCGAAACAGATTTGATGATAATCGAAGGCGCTGAATAAACACACCAGCTATTTTATGGTGCATATATTCAGCTAGTGTAGATCATTATTCTACCACATCACCTGTCAACGGTATGGTGTGGCGGTCTGTCTCGTTATATTCCTGAAGCATATGCCGAACGGTGTTCAGATATTCTACACCCTGTTTTGCATCTGCTTCAAGCTGGTCAGCTTTGCGGATAACAATGCTGAACACCTCCTCATCTTTTGTCATGATGAAATGGTCAATAATGCCGGTGCGTTCCGGCAGTGAGATATATGTTTTCAACGACTGCACAAATTCATCATAATGCTCTGGTTTTGGCTTGAACCTGATAATTGACAACTTCTTCATATGCGCCTCCACTGTTCCTGTCTGTCCAGCTTAGCCATTTCTGTACAGGCTTGTCTATCTGGTTGTGCCTGGCCTGAAAACGCGGCAAAAAACATAATATTGTTGAGAATTATGCCAGAGATTCCGGATTTTCAAAATGGAACCTTGCTGATTGATTTTGCGGCAGACAGATAATGCTGTTATGATTGGGCGGAGATGTCATTAACGCTACCCCATATAGAAACAGCGCTTGCCAGCGCTAATGTGGCCTATGAAATCTGGCCATGTGACGAGACGCTGGCAGATACAGCCAATTTCTGTGCGCATTATAATGTATCGGTTGATAATTCGGTGAATGCTATTCTGGTGCAGGATAAATATAATGCCGAAAATTATGCGCTCTGCCTTGTTACTGCCGCCGACAGGCTGGATGTAAATGGCACTGTCAGAAAAAAGCTGGGCGCAAAAAAGGCCAGCTTCGCATCAAGTGAGATGACCACAGATGTGACCGCCATGGAAATAGGCGGCGTCACCCCCGTAGGCCTGCCACAGGGCATCAGAATCTGGATAGATGCCAAGATAATGGCGCTGGACTATATTATTCTGGGCGGCGGCAACAGAACCTCAAAACTAAAGCTGGACCCTGCCTATTTTACCGATATTGCTGAAGCCGAGATTATTGAAAATCTGTCGAGGCAGTAGCGTTGGTAGGGAGGTTTCTGTTCAATCCGCGTTCGGTACGCCGAAATATCGGTAGCCATCGGTTGAGAC
>WTJO01000198.1 GCA_011524805.1 Alphaproteobacteria bacterium | reverse complement strand
AGCTGTCTGCTGGACAATCTGGCTAAATTCAACTTCCATACCGCGTGGCAGGCGGACATGATGTTCAGTTTCCAACAGCCATGCAGAGCCTGCCTTGCCTGACTGTGAATTCACCCTGATGATCGCCTCATAGGTACAGCCAATATCAGCAGGGTCAATAGGCAGATAGGGCACTTCCCATATATCATCTGCTGCCTCTGCCTGAGCGTCCATGCCTTTTCTGATAGCGTCCTGATGAGATCCTGAAAAGGCCGTATGGACAAGCTGTCCGGCATAGGGATGGCGTTCATGCACAGGTAGCTGATTACAGAATTCCGCCACCTCTACCAGCCCATGAATATCAGATATATCCAGTCCAGGTTCAACCCCCTGGGTGAACAGGTTCAATGCCAGCGTTATCAGATCAACATTGCCAGTGCGCTCACCATTGCCAAACAGTGTGCCTTCCACCCTGTCTGCCCCGGCCATCAGGCCAAGTTCGGTGGCGGCAACCGCACATCCTCTGTCATTATGCGGATGTAATGACAGCACAATAGATTCACGGCGCGAGAACTGGCGATGCATCCATTCTATCTGGTCAGCATAGATATTGGGTGTCGACATTTCTACTGTGGCAGGCAGATTAATAATGGTTTTATTATCCGGTGTGGGCTGCCAGACATCCATCACCGATTCACAGACATCAAGCGCATAATCCAGCTCTGTGCCGGTAAAGCTCTCAGGGGAATATTGTAGTTGCAGCTGTGTTGACGAGTTAATCTGGCCTATTTTGTCAGCCACCATTTTTGCCCCGTCAATGGCGATTTGCCTGACACCTGCCTTGTCTGTCTTGAACACCACACGGCGTTGCAGAGTAGAGGTAGAATTATATAGATGCAGAATAGCCTTGTTTGCGCCACGCAGACTTTCAATCGTTCTGTCAATCAGATGCTCGCGCGCCTGTGTCAGCACCTGAATGGTGACATCATCAGGGATATGCCCGCCTTCGATAAGTTCGCGCAGAAAATTAAAATCTGTATCCGAAGCAGAGGGAAAGCCAACTTCAATCTCTTTGAATCCCATTGCAACAAGCGCCTTGAACATACGCATTTTGCGCACTGAATCCATTGGCTCAATAAGTGCCTGATTGCCGTCCCTCAGGTCAACAGAACACCAGATCGGTGCTGTCGTGATGGTTTTGTCCGGCCAGCTTCTATCTGGCAGGCCGACAACAGGATAGGGGCGGTATCTATGCACATTCATTGTCATAATTTTTCGTTATAGGTTAAGCTGTAATTGCATGAGTTGATGTTGTACCATCTTAACCAGATGGGTCAAGCATTCACACCACGGCCTCTAAATACGAACTTTATCACCTTATGACAAGATTGGCTATTCTAAGGGGCTGGAAAGATGGCCGGATTTGGGTTAGATAGTGGCTATGACAGAATTATCTCATATACGCAATTTTTCGATCGTCGCCCATATTGACCATGGCAAATCAACGCTTGCGGACAGGCTTATCCAGATATGTGGCGGGCTGACCGAGCGTGAAATGTCAGAACAGGTGCTTGATAATATGGATATTGAGCGCGAACGCGGCATCACCATTAAGGCACAGACTGTCAGGCTGGAATATACCGCCAGAAATGGCGAGCAATATGTGCTGAATCTGATGGATACGCCCGGCCATGTTGATTTTGGCTATGAGGTATCAAGATCGTTATCTGCCTGTGAAGGCTCGTTGCTGGTGGTTGATGCCTCTCAGGGGGTTGAAGCACAGACGCTGGCAAATGTATATCAGGCACTGGATGCAGATCATGAAATCATCACCGTGCTGAACAAGATGGATTTGCCCTCTGCCGAACCTGACAGGATAAAAACACAAATCGAAGATGTAATTGGTCTGCCAGCACAGGATGCGATTGCGGTATCTGCCAAGACAGGCACAGGTATGGAAGATGTGCTTGAGGCTGTGATTACAGAGCTGCCGCCGCCTGCCGGTGATGAGAACGCGCCGCTAAAAGCGCTGCTGGTCGATAGCTGGTATGATCCCTATCTTGGAGTGATGACTCTTGTAAGGGTGCGTGATGGCCAGCTGAAAAAGGGCATGAAAATCAGAATGATGGCAAGCGGCGCCACCCATACGGTTGAGCGGGTAGGGATATTTGGCCCCAAGCCTGAGACAGTTGATATGCTTGGCCCTGGCGAGATTGGCTTTATTAATGCAGGGGTCAAAACTGTTTCAGATGCCAAAGTCGGAGATACCATTACAGAAGAGCGCAGAGTATGTGCTGAGGCATTGCCGGGATTCAAGCCTTCAGTGCCGGTGGTATTTTGCGGCCTGTTCCCGATAGATGCGGCAGATTTTTCAGATTTGCGTGATGCGCTGGAAAAGCTGTCCCTGAATGACAGTTCGTTCTCGTTTGAGGCTGAAACCTCTGCGGCGCTGGGCTTTGGCTTCAGATGCGGCTTTCTGGGTCTGCTTCATATGGAAGTGATAAGAGAGCGGCTGGCACGTGAATTTAATCTTGAGCTTATTTCAACAGCGCCATCTGTGGTCTATCAGCTTCATATGACAGGCGGCGAGACCATCATGATGCATAATCCGGCAGATATGCCTGATGTGACAAAAATTGCCGAAATTGAAGAGCCGTGGATCACCGCGACCATCATGACACCAGATGAATATCTGGGGCCTGTGCTGAGCCTATGCATTGAACGCAGGGGCGAGCAGGTTGACCTAACCTATGCCGGAAGCCGCGCTGTCGTGGTCTATAAATTGCCGCTAAACGAGGTGGTATTTGATTTTTATGACAGGCTGAAATCTGTCACCCGCGGCTATGCCAGCTTTGACTATCAGATGGCTGGCTATGTGGCAGGCCAGCTGGTCAAGGTATCAATTCTGGTAAATGGCGACCCTGTGGATGCGCTGTCGATGATTGTGCATCGTGAACAGGCAGAATATCGGGGGCGGGCTATCTGTACCCGACTGAAAGACCTTATTCCGCGCCAGATGTTCAAAATAGCGCTTCAGGCAGCGATAGGCGGCAAGGTTATAGCGCGTGAGACCATCTCTGCCTTGCGCAAGGATGTGACCGCAAAATGTTATGGCGGCGATGTCACCAGAAAGCGCAAATTGCTGGAAAAGCAGAAAGAAGGCAAAAAGCGCATGCGCCAGTTTGGTAAGGTGGATATTCCGCAAAATGCCTTTTTTGAAGCACTCAAGATGGGCGATAGCTAGCTATCTGCCATCTTTATAATAGGCTTTGTTTCTGCGTGGTGCGCGTGTTTTATGACCGATACTGCTAGTCAGATAGCATATCACGGAC
>WTJO01000060.1 GCA_011524805.1 Alphaproteobacteria bacterium | reverse complement strand
GAATGTATCTGCACAGCTTTGCAAGGTTGCGCCTGTTGTCATTGCATCATCTATCAGCATTATTGGCCGGTCCTTCCAGCTATCAGGAAATTCTGTATTTACCGCAAAGGCCCTTCGCACATTCCGTGCCCGTGCCTGTTTGTTTTTGCCTGCCATCGAAGGGGTATGGATACGCCGCATCAGAAGGTTCGGAGCAAATTCAATATCTGTGTTGCTGCCAGACATATGGCCGGTAAGCCAGCGTGCCAATTCGGCTGACTGGTTATATCCGCGCATCAGATATCGTATCCGGTGAAGCGGCACCGGTACAACCAGCATATTTGTGGTGGCTATCGTATCAAAAAGCGGCAGGCACAATCTGCCAAACAGCGGTGTTCTGTCCAGCTTGCCAGCATGCTTATAGCCTGTAAGCAGCTGGCGCGAAATCTGGTTATATCTGCATACAGCCCGGATTGTTCTGAAGACAGGCGGTCTCAGGCTGCAAATTGAACAGATGCCATCGGGTGTTGCATAGGGTTGAGGCCGGCCGCATATCTGGCACAATGGCGGGGTAAGCAATGCCAGCCCCGACCAGCAAGTACTGCATAGCTGATGGCTTTGCAGAGGCATGCGGCATAACACACAGCATCCCGGCAATAAAAGGCTGGCAAGCCTGTCTGGCCGTCTAAATATCGCCAAACTGTCCAGCTGACGATATATCTGTGACATCAGGCTATGCATGATTAATTTGTATGGGTATCAGCAAAATCCTCTTTACCCTCCTATCGGGCTCATGATAGGTCAAAAGTCTGAATAAACAGTTAAGCTGTAAATTATTTCGTTACTATTTATATCCTATTCTAGCAGTGAGTTTTATGTCTTCAGCACCGCCACATCTGTTTGATATGCAGGCATTGACACGGCACCGGAACAGGGCGGCCGCAAATTTTGCCGAATTCAGCTTCCTGAAACAGCTTGGCGTTGACAGGCTGGTGGAACGGCTGTCACTGGTGAAACGCAGCTTTACCGATATTCTGGATATAGGCTGTCATGCTGGCGAGATGGTGTCCGGGCTGTCAGAGAGTACATTATATCACAGCGATATGCGCTTTACGCAGATTGAGCCGGCTCAAAAATTTGCAGATATTGCCAGCCAGAATAAGGCCCATACAGTTTGCAGCGGGATGACGCCTCTGCCTGTTAGCCCTGCACAGTTTGATGCAATTACCTCAGCCATGTTTCTGCACTGGATTGATGATTTGCCGGGGCTTCTGACACAGGCCAGACTTGCCTTGCGGCCAGACGGTTTTTTTGTGGCCAATATGCTTGGCGGGCGCAGTTTGCAGGAATTGCGGCAGGTGCTGGTGGCCGCAGAAACAGAGCTATATGGCGGGATGCGCCCACGTACCCTGCCGATGGCAGATATTCGAGATCTTGGCGGGGTGATGCAACGTGCAGGCTTTGCGCTGCCTGTGATAGATGCCGAGCTGATTACCGTGACCTATTCTGATCTATTCAGGCTGATGGCTGATTTGCGCGGCATGGGAGAGCAAAATGCGCTGACCGCCCGCAGCAGGCATTTCACCTCAAAGGCGCTATTTATGAAGGCGGCGGAAATTTATAGAGATGAATTTTCGACAGCAGATGGCCAGATAACAGCCAGCTTTGAGCTGATTACCCTGACAGGCTGGTCACCTGCCCCCTCACAGCCACAGCCGCTTGCACCAGGCTCTGCCACACGTCGGCTTGCAGATGCGATTGACAGTACAGAAATTGACCCGCTTGCTGATGAGCCTAACTAGCTACAGCAAATCCTGAATAACCGAGATAAGCTCTTTGTTGGCTGGCGGCATTTCAAAATCACGCAATCTGGCAGGGGCAACCCATTTCAGCTGGCCGCCTTCTTTTGGCTGGGGACGGCCTGACCATTTTCGGCAGACATATAATAATAGCACCATATGATGTGTGTCATAGGGATGCGAGACAAAGCCAAGCGGTGCAAGACAGCTATCTTTGGTATCGACACCCAGCTCTTCATCCAGCTCTCTTACCAGCGCCGCTTCAGGCGTTTCGCCTGTTTCTATTTTGCCGCCCGGAAATTCCCAGTAGCCGGCAAATATTTTTCCCTCTGGCCGCTCTGCCAGCAACACCCGCCCGTCACTATCTATCAGTGCGACAGCAGAAATAAGCTGGATAGCAGAACTAGCCATTTTGTCAGCTTCTGTAATCTGCATTGATGGAGATATAGCCATGGGTCAGATCACAGCTATAGATGCAGGCATGGCCTGCACCATCTGGCTGGCCAATATCAATTCCGATATCTATCTGCTGGCCTTTCATATGGGCAGTAACAGGCGCCTCATCATATCCCTCGACTGGCTCGCCCTGTTTTGCAATGGTGATGCCGCCAATAGAGATGGCCAGCCTGTCTCTGTCAATCAGCGCGCCTGATTTGCCCACCGCCATCACAATTCGTCCCCAATTTGCATCTTCGCCTGCAATGGCGGTCTTTACCAGTGGCGAATTGGCAACACTTAGTGCTATGGCACGTGCATCTTGTTCATCAGCGGCATGTGATACAGAAATTTTGATTAGCTTGGTTGCACCTTCGCCATCTTTTACCACCTGTATCGCTAGTTCTGTTAACAGCTCGGTTAGCGCTGCCTCAAAGGTTCTGGCGCTATCCGTATCCAGACTGTCAATCGGGCGGTTGCCAGCTTTCTGGCTGGCCATCGCATAGACACTATCTGAGGTAGAGGTATCGCTATCCACCGTGATGCAGTGAAAGCTTTTATCAATCGCACGTGATAATAGCTGTTGCAGACAGCTTTGCGATATCGCGGCATCTGTTCCTACATAACAGAGCATTGTCGCCATATCGGGCGCTATCATGCCAGAGCCTTTGGCAATGCCATTCAGCGTTACCTGAACCCCGTCAAGTTCAATCTGGCATGTGGCGCCTTTGGCAAATGTGTCTGTTGTGCAAATGGCCTGTGCTGCCTGATGCCAGCTCGCCTGCCCCTCAAGCAGGGCATCAAATGCATCTATCATCAGTCTGGCATCAAGCACCTCGCCTATCACCCCTGTTGAGGCTACCATCAGCTGTTCTGCCGGCAAATCAAGCCTGTCAGCCAGCACTGCACAATAGCTTGCCACAGATGCCGCACCTTTGCGTCCGGTAAAGGCGTTTGAATTGCCGGAATTGGAGATGATGGCTCGGCTGGCACCTGTTGCCAGCGCCGCCCGTGAGGTATCAACAGCGGCTGAGGCTGTCTTTGATTTGGTGAACATGCCAGCCGATACAGCACCCTGTTCAGCCAGCATCAGCATGACATCATCTCTGCCCTGATATTTTATCTGTGCCGATGCGACATACAGGCTGATGCCATCAATCTCGGGCAGTGCCGGAAATTGTGCAGGCGCAAGTGGCGAGCGCGGAAGCTGTGATGACATAGCTTTGCCCTATTGGTTGTTTGCGGCGGCCTGTGTGGCGGCTCTCACCTCATCGAAGCTAAGACGTGAAATGCTGGCAGGTGCACGCAAGGTTTCAATAATACGCGATAATGCCTGATTGGCCAGATTGGCCTGCAACTGGCCACGTAATGTCTCAATCGGGGGTGCCTCGGCTGTTTTTTTATCTTCGAGCTTGATAATATGCCAGCCAAACTGTGTCTGGACAGGCTCAGAAGAATGGCTTCCCACCGACAGCGCAAAGGCGGCGTTTTCAAAAGATGGTACCATCGCCCCGCGTGCAAAATAGCCAAGATCGCCACCATTGGGTCCGCTTGGTCCTGTGGATTTTTCCTTGGCAAGGCTGACAAAATCAGCTCCGCTATTCAGTTCGGCAATAATCGCCTTTGCTTCTGCTTCCGAGGCAACAAGGATATGACGCGCCTTAATTTCCTCGCGCGCGCTTTCATCAGAGATGAATAGCTGATAGGCCTTTTGCACTTCTTCTTCTGTGACAACTTTCCGAAGCTCTGTGGTGATATAGGCTTCTGCCAGCACACGCTGTGCGGCGATGCTCATCTGTGCCAGCACTTCGGGATTATTAGTCAGCCCTGCGTCATTGCCTGCGGCAGCGGCCAGACGCGAGTCGATCACATCATCTACGATTCTGTCAAAATAATTTGGCAGAGGCTGCTGTCTGATATCGGCAGGTAGCTGTTCTGCAATTTTCATCACCTCTTCAAGAAAAATGGCTTCTCCATTTACTTCGGCGACCTTGATTTTCTGCTCTTGTGCGTGAATCGGGGCAGCTGCAATCAGCCCTGTCAGCAATAATGCACAACAAACGGCTCTGACAGCACGTTGGCCTGTCCATGACAGATATGAGGTAAGTCTAGATAACATCGCGCGACCCTTATGTTCAGATTAAGCATTTTCTGCTTTGTGTTAGCATAAAGCCGGCTATCCAGCAATCATCAGCGTGTCTGGTATCTGCGATGTGCAAAAATTTGATTAAATCGCCTGAAAAAGCTGAAAAAGACGTTACATTTCTCTCTGGTTATTTGACAAAATAACAGGAAATGCCTATCTGCAAGTTAAGACCTGATTTAGGTGTCTTGGTTTGAAAAGGATAAAGATGATGTTTTCTGCGCTGGCAAAAGGCCTGTTTGGTGATGCGAATGACCGTGAGGTGAAAAAGCTCGCCCCCCAGATTAAGGCCATTAACGATGCCGAAGCAGAAATGCAGGCACTGTCAGATGACAAGCTGAAAGCCCAGACAGAGGTGCTTCGCAAACGCCTTGCACAGGGCGAGACAGAAGATGATATCTTAATCGATGCCTTTGCAACTGTCAGAGAGGCGGCAAAACGTACCCTTGGACAGCGTCATTTTGATGTCCAGCTTATGGGCGGTATTGTACTGCATGAAGGTCGCATATCGGAAATGAAAACAGGTGAGGGCAAAACCCTTGTTGCGACCCTGCCTGTCTATCTGAACGCGCTATCTGGCAAAGGCGTGCATGTGGTTACTGTCAATGACTATCTGGCATCGCGTGATGCTGGCTGGATGGGACAGGTTTATGAATTTCTGGGTCTGACTGTAGGCTGTATTGTGGCCGGTCTTGATGATGCCGAAAGACGTGCAGCCTATGGCTGTGATGTGACCTATGGCACAAATAACGAATTTGGCTTTGACTATTTGCGGGATAATCTGAAATTCAGCCTAGAAGAGATGGTTCAGCGGGATCATCATTTCGCGATTGTTGACGAGGTAGATTCAATTCTGATTGATGAAGCCAGAACGCCGCTTATCATCTCAGGGCCTGCTGAAACATCGGCGGATCTCTATATGGCGATAGACGGGCTGATGGCCTCTTTTACCGAAGCTGATTTCGAGCTTGATGAAAAGGCACGGTCTGTCAGCCTGACAGAAGACGGTGTGCGGCGTGCAGAAGAACTGCTTGAAGAAGCTGGCCTGCTATCATCAGGGAGCCTGTATGATGTCGGCAATGTTAGTCTGCTGCACCATATCAATCAGGCCTTGCGCGCCCATCAGCTATTCCAGCGCGATACACATTATATGAACAAATCTGGCCAGATTGTCATTATTGACGAATTTACCGGCCGCGCCATGGAAGGCAGACGCTATTCTGACGGGCTGCATCAGGCTATTGAAGCCAAGGAAGCGGTGGCTATCCAGCCTGAAAACCAGACACTTGCCTCTGTGACCTATCAGAATTATTTCCGGCTCTATGACAAGCTGGCAGGGATGACAGGCACAGCACTGACCGAGGCTGGTGAATTTTCCGAAATTTATAAGCTTGAAGTGACCTCTATTCCAACCAACAAAGAGGTCGCCAGAAAAGATTATGATGATGAGGTATATCGTACCTCAAAAGAGCGTGATACGGCTGTGCTTGAGTTGATAAAAGACTGCCAGAGCCGCGGACAGCCTATTCTGGTCGGCACAGTATCAATCGAAAAATCAGAATTTCTGTCACAACAGCTTAACGCACAGAAGATAAACCATCAGGTTCTGAATGCCCGCTTCCATGAAGAAGAAGCGAAAATTATTGCGCTGGCAGGGGTGCCGGGTGCCGTTACAATCGCAAC
This sequence comes from Alphaproteobacteria bacterium, assembly GCA_011524805.1. Classification (GTDB taxonomy): domain Bacteria; phylum Pseudomonadota; class Alphaproteobacteria; order Puniceispirillales; family Puniceispirillaceae; genus WTJO01. The sequence continues at coordinate 7,330 of WTJO01000060.1, read as the reverse complement.
AAATATGGCAGGCCGCGGCACGGATATCCAGCTTGGCGGCAATTATGATATGCGTATTGCGATTGAAGCCAGTGACGCTGACGGTGCTGTTAATGAGAAAAAAGCAGCCAAGATTGCTAAGGAAATAGACACGCTCAAACAGCAGGCACTGGAGGCAGGCGGGCTGTATGTGGTCGGCACAGAGCGTCATGAATCTCGGCGGATTGACAATCAGCTTCGCGGTAGAACAGGGCGGCAGGGCGATCCTGGCGCATCTAAATTCTTTTTATCTCTAGAAGATGACCTGATGCGGATTTTTGGCTCTGAACGTCTAGATTCAATGCTTGGCAAGCTTGGGCTTGAAGAAGGTGAGGCAATCACTCACCCATGGATCAACAAGGCCGTTGAAAAAGCGCAGTCAAAAGTTGAAGCCCATAATTTTGAAATCAGAAAACAGCTTCTGAAATATGATGATGTGATGAATGATCAGCGTCATGTCATTTTTGCCCAGCGCAAAGAAATCATGCAGGCAGACGAGGTTCAGGAAACTGTGCGTGAAATGCGCTATGATGCGATTGACCAGATTATCGCAGAGGCCATTCCGGCCAATAGCTATGCAGATAAATGGGATGGCAGCTTGCTGACACAGAAAACCCATGAAGTGCTTGGGCTGGAGGTATCAGGCGAAGAATGGGTTGCCGAAGATGGTGTCGCAGAAGAAGAAATCACCACCAGATTACAACAGCAGTCAGATAGCTATATGGCAGAAAAGGCTATCAGATTCAGCCCCGATGTGATGCGTATGGCTGAAAAATCCCTGTTGCTACAGGTGCTTGATCAGCTCTGGAAAGAGCATCTGCTCCAGCTTGAACAGTTGCGGCAGGGTATTTCATTGCGCGCCTATGCCCAGAAGGATCCGCTTAACGAATATAAGCGTGAAGCATTTTTCATGTTTGACGGCATGCTGGACAGGTTACGCCAGACAGTCACAATGGCATTAAGCCATGTTGAAATTCGCCCGCCAGAAGAGCAGGCCGCAGCGCAAGCCGCCCCTGATAGCGCAGAGCCGGCACAGAAAATTTCAAGAAATGCGCCATGCCCGTGCGGCTCAGGGCGTAAATATAAACATTGTCATGGCAAGCATGACAGATAGAACCGCGCACATATCTGGCCAGTTTCGGGCGGGCAGGGTATTCAACAAGCAGAGATCATGAAGAATTTTTCGTTACAATGTGATAATGCGCATGAATTTGACGGCTGGTTTGCCAGCCGGGAATCGCTTGATGATCAGATCGCAAAACAGCTTGTCGAATGCCCCTATTGCGCCTCGACAGACGTCAAGAAAATGCTGTCAGCCCCGCAATTGAGTACGCCAAAAACACGGGCAAAACATAATGAGATGCCGCAGACAGATAGCCCGGCAGAGGGGCAGGCAGCGCTGCCAAGCCCGCCAGCAGGCGCCCCTGTGCCACCAACAGCATTACCACCAGCACCACCAGCAGACATTCTGGCCGCTGCCAGCCATGCTGATGCGCCTAATATGACTGCCATGCGGATGATGCTGAAACACATCCAGCAGACTGTTACCTCACAATTCAAGAATGTAGGGGATGAATTTGCCAGCGAAGCCCGTAAAATGCACACAGGCGAGATTGACGCCGAAAATATCTATGGGCATTGCACCGAAGATGAGCGTGCCGAGCTTCAGGATGAAGGGATTGATGTATTTGCCCTGCCAGACCTGCCAAAAGATAATTAGCGCTCTGTTTATCGCCGAAGCAGCATCTTAGCTTACACGCCTTCCGCAGACACCATAATTCACTGCCGTAACAGATGAACATCTAAACCCGCCAGACAGGCGTGGCACAAAACCTGTAATATTGTCGATGGCGATATTATGTTCGGCACATTCTGATACAAGCTGGCGCGGGGTGATAAATTTATCAAATTCATGGGTGCCGCGCGGTACCAGATTAAGCAGATATTCTGCGGCAATTTTGGCACCAAGCAGGGCAGGCACAGATTTATTAATGGTGGTGATTATCACCAGCCCATCGGGGCGCACTAGCCCTGCCAGCGCAGATAAAAAGCTGTTTCTGTCATTAACATGCTCTATTACCTCGGACGCATAGACAAGATCAAACCGTCCGGCATACCCATCTTCAGCCAATAACGCCTCACTGCTGGTTGCGCGATAATCTATGGCCAGATTTTGCTGTCTGGCATGTGCCTGTGCGGCCATAATGGCACCCTGCGAGGCATCAATCGCGGTCATCTCTGCGCCAAGGCGCGCTAAGGGCTCTGCCAGCAATCCGCCGCCACAGCCTACATCCAGCACCTTTAGCCCTGACAGGCGCAGGGTGGGGTGGCGCATATCTGACAGGCCTGCCCGCCTGATACAATTCGAGATATAGTCAATTCTGACAGGGGTAAACTGATGTAGCGGCTTCATCGCGCCTGACACATCCCACCACTGGGCAGCAAGCTGGTCAAACCGCGCAATATCTGCATCATCAACAGAGCTGGTGCCAGTGTCCCGGGATGAAGATGCGCTGGTCATGATAACCCTCTGTTATGATCTGCTGGCAGTGATAGATATATTGCCATCTGTTCTGATTTGGATTTGCCCATAGTCCCAAGATAGTGTATTACAACGCCATTTTACAGGCTTTTAACAGCGCTGATGGAAAATCGGTGCAGGTTTATTGAATAGCCGAAGATAGAGGATGACATAGCAAGATGGCGATCATTGTCCAGAAATTTGGCGGCACGTCTGTAGCTGACCTTGACAGGATAAGGTCTGTGGCATGGCGCGTGAAAGCTGAGATTGACAAGAATAATCAGGTTGCTGTTGTCGTATCTGCTATGGCAGGCACAACCAACCAGCTGGTAGAGTGGGCGCGCGATATCGGCCCGTTACATGATGCCCGCGAATATGATACGATTGTCGCTTCTGGTGAGCAGATAACAGTTGGCCTGCTGGCAATAGCCTTGCAGAATATTGGCATTGATGCGCGTTCATGGCTTGGCTGGCAGCTGCCGTTTAGAACCAATGATGTGCATAGCTCTGCCCGGATTGAAGATATAGATGTCAGCATGCTGAAGTCCCGGCTGGCGGAAAATCAGGTCGCAGTTGTCGCAGGGTTTCAGGGTATTACCGATACTAACAGGATCACCACATTGGGACGTGGCGGTTCTGATACGTCGGCTGTTGCGCTTGCGGCTGCGCTGGATGCGGAACGATGTGATATCTATACCGATGTTGACGGCGTCTATACCACAGACCCCAGAGTTGTTCCCAAAGCACGCAAACTGGACACAATTACCTTTGAAGAGATGCTGGAAATGGCATCGGCAGGCGCAAAGGTGCTGGAAACACGGTCGGTGGCGATGGCGATGTCCCATCATGTAAAGCTTCAGGTGCGTTCAAGTTTTGTTGAAGAAGACGGCACACTGGTAATTGAAGAGGATGACGATATGGAAAAGCAGAAAATCAGTGGCATTGCCTATTCACGTGATGAAGCCAAGGTCACGCTGGTTGGCCTGCCTGACAGGCCGGGTATCGCGGCGACTGTATTTGGCGCGCTGGCTGATAGTCATATTAATGTGGACATGATTGTGCAGTCGGCATCTCCAGATGATTCTCGCACGGATATCACCTTTTCTGTGGCGGCGCTTGATGCTGACAAGGCTGTTCAGGTGCTGGAACAGCAAAAATCCGATCTTGCCTTTGACAGGGTGATAGCAGATACAAATATCGCCAAAATTTCGGTAATTGGCACAGCTATGAGAAGCCAGCCAGGCATTGCCAGAACAATGTTTTCTGTACTGGCAGAAAAAGGTATAAATCTTCATGTAATTTCAACATCTGAAATTAAAATTTCGACGCTAATTGATGCGGATTATACCGAACTGGCGGTGCGCTCGCTTCATGATGCCTATGGGCTTGAGACATCCTAACGCTATCCGAAAGAAGGTGCAAAATGGCTAAATGGATGAAAAAAACCTGCTAAATTGTTAGAAATTCAGTCGTTTTAGTTTTTTTGAGTAGCTTTTTACGCTATTTTAAGGTAACAGCAAATAAGGGTTATTCTCGAAAAACTGGCAGGAAAGCTTTTGAGATGACGGATAAGGTCGGCCTCACAAATGATGAGCAGGTAACGCTTGCTGATATTGGCTTTGCGCTTAAAGCAGCGCGCGAAGCCATGCAGATATCGCTGACCGATATTTCTGATCAGACCCGTATTTCCAAAGATTATCTAAAATATATCGAAGCCGGACAGTTCGACATGCTGCCCGGAAATAGCTATGTAAAAGGCTTTCTGCGCAATTATTGCTCTGTGGTAAATATTGACGCTGAACCTTTGATTGCAGCTTTGAGACAGGCAGACGAAACAGTCGATCGTAAAACAGAATACCGTTTTCCTGTTCAGGCATTAGTGCCGAAAATGGCGACATCGATGGTGGCGCTTATTCTGGTGACGATTGCACTTGGCGGCTATGTGTTCTGGGCAGTGGCAATAAATGAAAACACTGCCATTGTGACAACTGCCCAGCTTGAACAGATTGACGATGAGCAGAATATCCAGAATCAGTTCTCCGACATCGCCACCATTCCTGCACGGCCACTAGCAGAAGAATCTGATCTGGCAGAAACATTCCAGCCTGCACCCTCAGATACGCAAGACGCTCTGAGCCCTGCCCAGCCTGAGGTGTTGCCTCTGCAAGCTGTCGAGACCGCCTCTGTTGACCCTGCCCAGACAGTCGTTGATGATACCCAGACGGCGATTACGCGCCAGCCTGAGGCTGTTGCAGATGCATCTTTGCGCCCTGTAGCCGAACCGGTAGTACAGGAGATAATCCAGCCTGAACAGGACCAGCCACAGGCGGTTGCGACAGTGACGCCGGAGGTAGCAGATATTGGCTTGCCAACAGATGACACATTGCGTCCGGACAATCAGGAAAATCTTTCAGCTGCCCCCAGCACATCAGGCGCTGTAGCCCAGCCGCGCGTCCCGCAAAGAGAGATTGTAATTACCGCGACCTCTGCGGCATGGCTTGAAATAGCGCGGCGTGATGGCGAAGTGCTGGTTAGCAAGCTGCTGCGTTCAGGTGAACAGATGGTAACGGTGATGGATGAAGCCTTGCTGTTAAGCACAGGTAATGCAGGCGGGCTAATGGTTAAAACGCCTACAATCGAAAGTTTCCAGCTAGGCAAGGTTGGCGAAATTATCCGTGATTTACCACTTAGCCGCGACGGCATGAAAGTAAGATATAATCTTACAACTTATTAACCTGCCCTCTATACTGGCCAGCATGTGATATGCTATATGCCTTATCAGACTTCTGCGTCTTGCACGCAATTTCAGCAGATGCCAGAAGTGATGTAAATTACCAGACTGCATGTCAGGACAGTTAGACCGGATGAGCCAGATACGTCCCTATAGACAGATTGAGCGCCGCAAGTGCAGACAGATTATGGTCGGGTCTGTGGCTGTAGGAGGGGATGCACCTATTTCCGTGCAGACCATGACCAACACCCTGACAACAGATATTGAAGCCACGCTGGCACAGATTAACGAGGCAGCAGAGGCAGGTGCAGATATTGTGCGCGTGTCCTGTCCTGACCAGCAAAGCACAGCCGCACTGAAACAGATAGTTGCCGGGAGTCCGGTGCCAATTGTGGCAGATATCCATTTTCATTATAAACGCGCCATTGAAGCTGCAGAAGCAGGGGCAGCCTGTCTGCGCATCAATCCGGGCAATATTGGCAGTGCAGATCGTGTCAGGGAAGTTGTGGCGGCGGCGCGGGCGCATGGCGCCTCTATGCGGATTGGTGTGAATGGCGGCTCTCTGGAACGTCATCTGCTAGAAAAATATGCCGAACCCTGTCCCGAAGCGCTGGTTGAATCAGCGCTTGAACATGCCCGCTATCTTCAGGATCTGGATTTTCATGAATTCAAGATTTCGGTCAAGGCATCTGATGTATTTATGGCTGTCGCCGCCTATCAGCAGCTTGCCGATGCGATTGACTGTCCGTTGCATATTGGCATTACAGAAGCAGGCGGGCAGCGTGCAGGCACGGTAAAATCAGCTATCGGGCTAGGTAATCTGTTATGGGCTGGCATTGGTGATACCATCAGAGTGTCGCTATCTGCTACGCCGGCAGAAGAAGTCAAGGTTGCGTATGAAATGCTGAAAAGTCTGGGGCTGAGGCGGCGCGGTGTGACAGTAATTTCCTGTCCGTCCTGTGCGCGTCAGCAATTTGATGTGATCAGCACAGTTCAGGAAATTGAAGATAGGCTCAGCCATATTAACCAGCCGCTTACTGTGTCCATTATTGGCTGTGTTGTAAATGGGCCAGGTGAAGCGCGCGAGACAGATATTGGGCTGACAGGTGGCGGTAAAGGCACGCATCAGATTTATGTATCAGGTCTGGCTAATCACCGGATAAGCAATGAAGATATTGTCGAACATGTTGTCAATCTGGTTGAACGCAGGCTGGCAGAAGGTGGTGACGAGCCTCAATCATCTGGGCCTCTGACAGCAAAGGAAGGTGTGTAATGCCTGCCTTACAGCCTGTGCGTGGCACAACAGACCAGCTTGGCGATTCGCGCGCGCGTCATAATCATGTGGTAAAAACCGCCCAGCAGATAGCTTTACGCTATGGTTATGAGGATATGGCAACGCCTATCTTTGAATTTACCGAAGTATTTTCAAAACCGCTTGGTGCCAGTTCTGATGTGGTCACAAAAGAAACCTATAGCTTTGAAGATAGAGGCGGCTCTTCACTTACCCTGCGCCCTGAAGGCACGGCCGGATGTATGCGGGCAGTTATCAGCAATGGTCTGACACAGTCATTGCCGCTTAGATGGTTTTATCATGGTCCCATGTTTCGCTATGAACGCCCCCAGAAGGGCAGGATGCGGCAATTTCACCAGATAGGTGCCGAGCTTATCGGGGTGGCAGGCGCGTCTGCGGATGCCGAAATAATCGGGCTTGGCGCACAGATTCTTGACGGGCTAGGCGTGCTGGAAGATACCAGCCTGCATCTAAATTCGCTTGGCGACAGCCAGAGCCGCGCGCAATATAAATCGGCGCTTATGGCCTATCTAGCAGATTATGAAGATCAGCTTTCTGACGATAGCAAACGCAGGCTGACAACAAACCCGCTCAGGATTCTGGATTCAAAAGATGCAACAGACAGACAGATTGTTGCAGATGCGCCCAGCCTGTCTGACTCACTAACAGATGAGGCAAAACAGCATTTTGAACAGGTTACAGATTTACTGGATAAAGCAGGGATAGCGTGGCAGTTTGATCCGCTTCTGGTGCGTGGGCTGGATTATTA
>WTJO01000254.1 GCA_011524805.1 Alphaproteobacteria bacterium | reverse complement strand
GAACTGCCCCTTTGCATTGACACGATACATGCCGTTAAATCCGGTTCGGTTCAGATAGATAAACCGGCTAGCTCGTTCTATGTCGGACAAGGCGGCCAGCCCGCCCTCACCTCTATCAAGCGCGCGGATATTCAGATAATAGGTTTTCTCATAAATATGTCCGGACAGGCTTTGTATTAGCGCTTCTGGCTTATCTCTTACCACCTGATAGCAATTTACCAACTCCGGATTAACATCATTCAGCCAGCCTGTTTTATAGCTGGTTGCAAAAAATACAGCCGCGCCCCCCATAAATGGTTCAACCAGACGCGTGGTTGTGATGGGAATAACGTTTTTAATTTGAGGTACTAGCTGGCGTTTTCCGCCGACCCATTTCAGAAACGGACTGGGCATACTGCGCTCACAGATGCCCGCATGATAAAGATGACGCAAATTGATACATTATTATTGACCTTTACCTGAAAATGGCTCACCTGTGGTTATATAAAGTTATTCAGTGAAGAAAGCATAAAGTAAAGACTGAATTTATGCAGATACTGCTCTCTATATCCGCACTTCTGGTAACGATTATGCTGATGCAGGTAGGCACAACTGCGTTGGGCCCGCTTGATGTACTAAGTGCGGTATCGCTTGAATTTACCACTATCCAGATAGGATTTATGGGTGCCTCTCATTTTGTAGGCTTCCTTGTGGGCTGTCTTATATCGCCCTCGTTAATCAGGCGGGTTGGCCATGCGCGTTCCTATGGCGTGGTGGTAGCCGCATCTATTGTTGCTGTTCTGCTGCATCCTGTTATCCCGCATATTGCTGTCTGGTGCGGCTTACGGGTGATAAATGGCATGGCGGTTGCTAGCGCCTATACCGCGATTGAGAGCTGGCTTAATGCAAAACTTGACCAGTCAAACAGAGCCAAATTCTTTTCGCTATATCGTGTTGTGGACATGACAGGTGCTGTTATTGCACAAAGCCTGATCATCTTTTTAGAGCCGGCAATGTACCTGTCCTATACCATTCTGGCAATTTTTCTGACCATGTCATTATTGCCACTTGGGCTAACACGTTCGGTACAGCCCGAGTTGCCTGAAAACCAGATTTTCTCGCCTGTATTTGCCTTTACCATATCACCACTTGCTGTCATAGGTGTATTGATTGTCGGCGCAACAGGCAGTGCGGTAAGAATGATAGGCCCTCTATTTGCCTATGAGATGAATTTTAACATATCCGAAATTGGCATTTTTCTGGTGCTATTCATGCTTGGCGGCATGATTATCCAGCTGCCTATAGGCTATCTGGCAACAAGAATTACAACCCGCCAGATGCTTGGTGTGTTAAGTGCTGTTACGATTGCGGTAAGCCTTGGCTTCAGCTTTATTGAGACAGATGTCATATTTGGTGTGAAGACCCCGCTTATTCTGGTCTTTATTTTTGGAGCAACAACAATGCCGCTTTATTCTATCTGTGCTATCCATGCCAATAATCTGATCAGCCCGCCCCAAATGGCGGCATTAAGTGCATCGTTGATTTTCACCTTTGCTATCGGGGCGATTATCTCGCCTGTCATTGCCAGCTTTCTGATTGATCATTTTGGCCCTGACAGCCTGTTTATCTATTTTGCTGTATTACATGGGATTTTGATGGGATATACTGGCTACCGGTCTATAAGACGCCCGGATATCGCCAATATTTCGAAATATTTCTATATTCCAAGAACCAGCCTGTTTATTGCGCGTACAATCAAAAGCGTTAAATACTCATCTTCCAGAAAAAAGGGCGTATCCGCTCAGGATGCAAAAAAATGACAAAAACAACAGCACATGGATTAATGCTTCTGGCCGCTTTTGTGTGGGGTACAACCTTCATCGCCCAGACAACAGGCATGGAGACCATAGGGCCTATGACCTTTACCGCCATCCGGTATCTGATTGGCGCATTAACTGTGCTGCCTCTGGCGATTTTTGAAGCGCGCCGTGTCTCGCTATGGGCGCATATGAAAGCTGATAGACGATTTGCGCTCCAGACAATTGGTCTGGGGTTTCTGATGTTTGGCGGTATCGGGCTTCAGCAGACTGCCCTGCAATATACAGATGTTGCCAATGCTGCCTTTCTGACTGCCCTGTATGTGCCTGCGGTGCCACTTATCATGTGGCTGTTCATGCGCAACCGGATCGATAGCCGAATTTGGATTGCCCTTGTAATGTCACTTGCCGGTTCCTGGTTTCTAAGCGGAAATGCCGAAATTCTGCAACAATGGGGTGATTTTCTGGTGGCAACCGGTGCGCTATTCTGGGCAGGTCATATCATCGTGATAGGGATTGTGATGCACAAGCTGAATGCCCCGTTCCAGATTGCCGTGTTTCAATCGGCAATTTGTGTGATATTGGGCGCCGTGCCGATGTTTGCGATAGAACAGCCTGAATTTGCAGATTTGCTGCCAGTAGCACCCGAATTATTCTATGCAGGCTTTCTGTCTGTTGGGCTGGCCTATACGCTCCAGCTTATGGCACAGGCGCATGCCAGCACTGTTCTTGCCGCCTTTATTCTGTCGCTTGAATCAGTATTTGCTGCACTGGCTGGCTGGCTGATTTTAGACCAGTATCTAAGCTATGCAGGCCTGCTTGGCTGTACATTGATATTTGCCGCCGTGCTTATGGCTGATGTTATACCTGAAAGCTGGTATAAAAAACGCAGATAAACTCTCCTGCCAGATGCGCAGCGAAAAGATAAACAGACGGAAGCGTCAAGATGATGATATCAGTATCAAGACCGCAAATTGACCTTGTGCTGATAGGTGGCGGCCATGCCCATGTAAGCGTGTTGCGCTCATTCGGGATGAAGCCTGTGCCCGGCCTCAGGATTACAGTCATCTCAGATGTGCTGGATGCCCCCTATTCAGGCATGTTGCCCGGCTATGTTGAGGGGGTATGGTCATATGATGATATGCATATAAACCTGCCCAGATTATGCCAGTTTGCTGGCGCGCGCCTGATTTGCGGCAGCGTGAATGCCGTTGATTTAGCTGAACAGCGTATCGAGATAGAAGATGCAGCACCTGTGAGGTATGATCTGCTGTCGATAAATTCGGGCGCACAGCCAGACCTTGAGGCTATTGAGGGGGCAGGCCAGCATGCTATTGCAGTGAAGCCTATCTCTCATTTTATCAAAAAGCTGCCTGAACATATCAATAATGACACGCAGATCAGCATTATTGGCGGCGGTGCGGCGGGTGTTGAACTGGCACTGGCATTCAGAACACGCTATCACAGTCAGGGGCTGACACCGGATATTGCGATTATCAATAGACAGAACAGGCTGATGCCCTCAGCCCCTAAAACAG
>WTJO01000119.1 GCA_011524805.1 Alphaproteobacteria bacterium | reverse complement strand
GCTTGATTTATCGCCACCAATGACAGTTGGCGATAGCATGCAGCCACGTTCGTTTCCTATATTTTTAATGATACTTAATTTAATTTTAACTGTTATTCTTGCATATCAGATTCACAAAAATCCTCCAAAGCGACCTGAAAAAATGAACCCAACAACATGGCTGTCCATGATATTGATGGTTCTTTTTTATGGTCTTACAATATCTACAGATATGTTTATTGCAATCGCTGTAGTTATGTTTTTGTTGTCTTTGGCTTGGGGTGAGAGGCGGCTGCTTGTCGCTTTAGCTAATGCTGTCCTAACTCCATTTTTTATATTTCTTTTATTTGATAATGTTTTGCGAATACGGTTCCCGCGAGGCATCATAATGAACTGGTATTACGGATAAGGAGATAAACTTATGTATGAAGCGTTATCTGCTTTGGGTTCAGTGGTTCTCGATCCGTATCTCCTATTTCTCATTTTTGCAACAACGGTAATCGGAATTGTAATTGGTGTCTTGCCAGGGTTAGGGGCAACCACTGGTGCAGCGCTTTTGCTCCCGTTTACGTTAACAATGGACCCTGTTCACGCGATCGCTGTTCTTGCTACCATCTATGTCTCTGCAACATTTGCCGGTTCGATAACAGCAATATTGATCAATACTCCTGGCACCTCTGCAGCAGCAGCGACAACTTTTGATGGCTTCCCTCTTGCGCAACGCGGTGAAGCTGGAAGAGCTCTAGGCATAGCTGTGATTGCATCGACTTTTGGCGGTATAGTTTCTGTTATCGTTCTATGCTTCGCGGCTCCTTTACTCGCTCGGGTCGCCTATGAATTTAGGCCTCCTGAATATTTTGCTCTTACGATTTTTGGTCTATCTATGTTGGCTAGCATTAGTTCTGGAGGTGCTGTAAAAAATCTCATTGGTGGCGTATTTGGTGTATGGCTCTCAACTATAGGCGCTGAACGTGTTACCGCGATTGAAAGGTTTATGTTTGGAAATTATGAGTTGTATGAAGGGTTATCGTTCGTTCCTGTGATGATTGGTCTTTTTGCGATGTCTGAATTGCTGGTTCAGTCTAAAATGGCCAATCAGGCAGTTGAGTTTATAAGAATGAAAGCTGTTCAGTTGCCCAGTCGCGCAGACTATAAAAAAATATGGAAAACAGTTGTTAGGTCATCTGGTATAGGCACTTTCATTGGAATTCTTCCAGCCGAAGGTGCAACGGTTGCATCCATGATCGGGTACTCTGAAGCTAAAAGATGGTCTAAAAATAAAGAGGAATTTGGAAAAGGTTCAATTGAGGGTATAGCTGGTGCGGAGTCAGCAAATAATGCAGCCACCGGAGGTGCTATGGTGCCTACAATGGTGCTCGGTATCCCCGGCAGCGGAACAACAGCTATTATATTAGTCGGGCTGATGGTACACGGCCTGCGCCCAGGTCCTTACTTGTTTACCGAACAGGTAACAGCCGTGTATCAAATATTTGGTTCAATGTTTGTTGCTAATGTAATGTTTTTGCTGATGGGACTATACGCAGCAAAGATCTTTGCACGAATATCATTAGTCCCCGCCGCAATTTTATGGCCTATCGTCTTTGCTTTGTCAGTCATCGGCGCTTATGCTCTTAATTCATCAATGCTGGATATCTGGATTGTGCTGATATTCGGTGTAATTGGTTTTTTAGCTCGACGTTTCGGATTTGCTGTTGCACCGATAGCGGTTGGTTTGATTTTAGGTAAGATGGTAGAGGTAAATCTTCAAAACTCTCTAAAAATTTTCAATGGGGAATGGTGGCAGATTTTCACACAGCCTCTGGCGGTGTTCTTCCTGTTTCTTGCCTTTCTGGGATTATGCGGCCCGCAGCTATTCAAATTGGCAACGCGTGGTGCCTATAGCCAGAAAAAATAATCTAGGGCTGCTTAATCTCAAACTGGCCTAGAGCATCATAGTTCAGATCAAAGCCTAGCCCCGGCCTGTCTGTCATCTTAAGCCAGCCGTCCTTTGGTTCTGTCAGGCCTGTATATATCTGTTTGCAGACCTCAACAGAGCTATAGTGAAATTCAACCAGCCCGCCATTCGACACACCTGCCTGAAGATGCTGGTTCACAAATGGCCATGCCCCTCCATTATCTACAGAGATATTGAAGCTGGCGGCAAGTGCGGCGATTTTCTGGCACTGGGTAAAGCCACCCGTTATCGCTACATTTGGCTGGATAATATCTACCGCACCAGAGATCAGCATATCCCGAAAGCGATAGGCTTGTGCTTCATTTTGGCCACAGGCAAGCCTGATAGAGGTCTGGCTGCGCAAGTCGGCCATCTGCCTGACATCATTCTGGGTGATAGGCTCTTCAAAAAATTCAATATGATATGGCTCAATCATCTGGCATAGGGCACGCGCATGAAACAGATCAAGAGAGCAATTTGCATCAATAAACAGCTCAGCATCGTGCCCTGCCGCATCACGCACTGTCTTCACACGTTCTGCATCTTCTGCAATCACGTCACTAAGCAGACGCGGCTCATCTCGGCGTTTTAGTGCCTGATTGCCGACGGTCATTTTCAGCCTGTGAAAGCCGCGCTTCTGCCAGTTGCGTGCCGCCTCTGCCAGCTCTTCTGTGCGATAAAAGCCAAATCCGAATGTCGCATAGACAGGGCATTTCTCGCGCGCGCCGCCAAGCAGCCTATAAATAGGCTGGCCAAAATATTTGCCCTTAATATCCCATAGCGCAATGTCAATCGCCGCGATGGCATGCATGCCGACACCGGACTGGCCGCGCGGCACCAGTTGCCAGTAAAGCATATCCCAGATTTGTTCATGCCGGAGCGGGTCTGCCCCCATAAGCTCAGGTGCGGCCACAGATAACACAGCTGCCTTTATCGGCACGGCAGGTCCGATTGAGCTTAGCCCGTGACCGGTGATACCTTCATCTGTATCAATCTCAACCACACATAGCTGATGAGATGCGGTCTTGGTCTCTGCTGTGATATCAAGCGAAGCTGTGATGTTCAGCGCATAGGCTCTGATGGCGGTGATTTTCATCTTCTTCCCCCAATTGCTTTTGCGACAGATATGCCGGATGCAGGGCTGGCTACTGCCAGTTGCTTACCATATTACAGGCAATATCAAAGGCGGCTGTCATGGCTTTCACATCTGCCTTGCCCTGTCCTGAAATATCGAAGGCGGTGCCATGGGCAGGGGTGGTAACGGGAAATGGGATGCCGCCCTGAACGGTAACGCCTCTGTCAAAGCCCATCAGCTTGAGGGCTATCTGCCCCTGATCATGATACATGGTGATAATACCATCTACCTCGCCAGCTTTTGCTTTCAAAAACACCGTATCTGATGGCCATGGCCCGTCTACATTGACCTGCTCATGCTGAAGTGCCTCTACGGTCGGCGCGATGACGTCAATTTCTTCACGTCCAAAATTACCATTATCCCCTGCATGCGGGTTTAGCGCGGCAACAGACAGGCGCGGACGCTTAAGGCCGGAACGGCGCAGGGTCGTGTCAATAAGATGCACAGCTTCTGTAATTCTGTGCTGGTCGATATAGGCTGGCACATCTTTTAATGCGATATGGCTTGATACGCGGCTTGTCCAGATACCATCGAGCGTGTTTAGCTCCGAGATATAATGCTCAACGCCTAAAAATTCGGCCATGTAATGAAGCTCATCTTCATGGCCAAGTCCGGCCTCAATCAGCGCGGCCTTGTTAAAGGGGCCAAAGGTAATCGCATCAATTACCCCATCTCTTGCCAGTTCAAGCGCGATATTCAAATTCGATAGGGCAGATGTGCCATTTGCCAGAGACACAGTAGCTATCTCTACTTCATCTTCTGCGATGGTCTGGGTGTTATAATGGGCAATCCCGTCCCCGACAGTCCAGTCGGAGGTGGGCTGGTTATCTTCGAACGCGCAATCACGCATAACATATTCGGTGCCAGCCTGTTTCATGCCTTGCATGAACAGATGCGCATCACCTATCAGCAATATATCTGCGGCTTGTGCATGTTTCGGGTCAGCCAGCAATTTTGCGATCAACTCGGGGCCAATGCCGCCCGGATCGCCCGGAATGATGCCAATTCTTGGTTTTGTCATAGCTGATAAATCCCTATTCTTCCTAATTATCCAGTATCTATTTTCCTTGCCAATTCGCAGGGCGCTTTTCAAAAAATGCAGATATGCCTTCTTTGAAATCTTCGCTACCGAAACACATGGTGATCAGGTCATGATCATCTGGCAGAGGTGTAGCCTCTCGTAATCTGCGGATGCCCAGCAAGGTTGCCCGTAGCGTAAGCGGGGCTGATTGTGCCATTGAATTTGCCAGTTCAGTGGCGCGGTCATGCACAGCCTGTCTGTCATCACATAATTCGGTGATAAAGCCGGCGGTCAGCGCTGCGTCTGCATCAATCAGCTGGGCAGTAAGCAGAATATGGGCAGTGCGTGCTTCGCCTACCAGCGCGATAAAGCGTCTTAGATTGGCAATCGCAAGACAATTGCCAAGCGTTTTTGCGATTGGCACGCCAACTCTTACCGACCGGCTGCCTATGCGGATAGCACAGCATGAGGCGATTGCCGCCCCGCCACCAGTAACAAATCCGTTCAGGCTGGCAATGGTTGGCACATTACAATTCTCAATTTCGGTCAGCACCTCTTCTATCATCTGCTCATAGTCAATCGCATCATCTTTGGTGAATGTCCTGAACTGGGATATATCTGTGCCCGCTGCAAATGCATCTTCGCCTGCGCCGGCAAAAATAATCACCTTTAGATCATCGGGGTCATCTTCTGTGCCAGCCCGTGCGCAAATATCCTGAATCTGCCGATACATCGCAAAGGTCAGCGCATTACGCCGGTGTGGCCTGTTCAGGGTGATATAGCCCACCCCGTTTTCAGCCCGATAGATAAGCTCTTCTGATGCTGTATCTTCAGATGGTTGTGACATTATCTGCACCTTTATTTTACAAGAATTGCCTAGCTGTCAGCAGTATCAGATAGATAGGCCATTGCGGTCGCAACACCGCCTGTCTGGTGCGGTATATCTGCCAGCTTCAGCCCCATTTCGACACCGCTAAGCGTGCCCATCAGCATCAGATCATTAAAATCGCCCAGATGGCCAATCCTGAACACTTTGCCAGCCAGCTTTGACAGCCCGTTACCAAGCGACATATCAAAATTGTCTAGCACGGTGGCTCTAAAGTCATCTGCATTATGCCCATCTGGCAACAGCACGGCCGTAAGCGAGCTTGAATAATTTATTGGTTCCTGACACAGCACTTCCAGTCCCCATTGCTGAACCGCACGGCGTGTGGCTTCTGCATGGCGATCATGACGTGCAAACACATTATCCAGCCCTTCTTCATGAAGCATGGTAATTGCCTCATCCAGCCCATATAGCAGATTGGTTGCAGGCGTATAGGGAAAGGCGCCCGAAGCGTTGGCCGCAATCTGTTCCTGCCAGTCCCAATATGATCTGCGCATACCAGCTGTCTTTGATGCGTCAATAGCCCGCTCAGACAGCGCGTTAAATGACAGCCCGGGTGGCAGCATCAGCCCTTTTTGCGAGCCTGATACGGTTACATCCACTCCCCATTCATCATGGCGATAATCAATCGAGGCAAGAGACGAGATAGTGTCGACCATAAAATAGGCATCATGACCGGCGGCATCTATTGCTTTTCTGATATCGTCAATACGGGTGGTTGAGCCTGTCGAGGTTTCATTATGCACAACACATACTGCCTTGATCTGCTGTTCTGTATCTGCTCTTAGGCGGTCTTCAACAGCAGAGGGGTCTGCCCCGCGGCGCCAGTCTGTTTCCAGAAATTCTGTCTCCAGTCCAAGTCGTGAGGCCATCTTGTGCCACAACGAGGCAAAATGCCCTGTTTCGACCATCAGTACCTTGTCGCCCTCATTTAGCAGATTGACAAGTGCTGCTTCCCACGCGCCTGTACCTGAGGCCGGATAAATCACAACATGGCTATCTGTTTTGAAAATCGTCTTGATGCCTGCCAGACAGGCGGCGCCAATTTTGGCAAAGTCAGGCCCTCTATGATCGATTGTCGGATAATCCATTGCCCGCAATACGCGGTCTGGTACATTAGTAGGGCCGGGGATCTGCAGAAAATGTCTGCCTGCTTTATAGTGTGAATTTGCCATGTGAACTCTGGATTGTAACTCTGAACTAAATGATTATTGGTAGCTGGCTGGAATACAGACAGGGTATGTTAGGTATCTGCAGGGTGAAAAAACCTCTCGCCAATCTCCGCTACTATGCCATATTACCTATTATGGTTAAAGTATTGTGAAAAAGATTTTCATACAGCAGAAGCCCTTTAATGCACCATATCATTATAATCTGTTCTGACATATAATTTTTCGGAACATGCCTAGCAAAAGAACAGTCAATCGCCATGCCAGATACCCTTGCCCCCACCCAGTCTGCCGCCTCAGTACCTGATCTTTCGGGGCTGGCAAAACATCTTGGCGACAAGGTGATGACAGACAGATTTTCGCGGGGGCGGTATGCCACAGATGCCTCTATCTACCAGATGCTGCCACATGGCGTTCTTGTGCCTGAGACACTGGATGATGTCAGAGCGGCGCTTGATTATTGTCGTGAGCATAAGATTGCGGTGCTTCCGCGCGGTGGCGGCACTTCGCAATGTGGCCAGACTGTTAATCATGCGCTGGTTATTGATAATACAAAACATCTGAACCGTATCCTATCGCTTGATGTGGCAGAGCAGCGATGTGTGGTTGAGCCGGGGATTGTGCTGGACGATCTGAACCGCCTGTTAAAACCGCATGGGCTGTGGTTTCCAGTAGATGTCTCTACCTCGTCACGCGCGACAATTGGCGGCATGGCAGGTAATAATTCGTGTGGCGGCAGGTCAATTCGCTATGGCATTATGCGGGATAATGTGCTGTCGATAGACGCGATCATGTCAGACGGGTCTGATAGCCATTTCGGCGCGCTGGATGAGGCCCCTCTGACTGGCCTGCTGGCACAGAATTGGCCGCAATTATCAAATATTGGCACTGAGCATAAAGATGAAATCCTGTCCTCCTTCCCGCAATTATTAAGACGCGTGGGCGGCTATAATATTGATGCGCTGATACAAGATGCGATGGCCATGCGCCCGCATGGCAAGGCAGGTGACGGGATTAATCTGTCTCATCTGCTGGTGGGCTCTGAAGGCACGCTTGCCTATTCCTCGGCGATTGAGCTGAAATTATGGCCACTGCCAGCCAAAAAAATTATGGGCATATGTCATTTCCCAACTTTTTATAAGGCGATGGACGCTGCCCAGCATCTGGTCGGGCTGGACCCTGTTGCGGTCGAGCTGATAGACGACACCATGCTGGCACTTGCCAGATCCATTCCGATATTTGCCCCGATTGTCGAAGAATCCGTGCGTGGCAATCCTGCTGCCCTGCTGGTGGTCGAATTTGCCGAAGATGATATGGATGAAAATATGCGGCGGCTAGAACGCCTGCATCAGATGATGGCAGATTTAGGCTTTGCATGGGATAAGGATGCAGACGGATGTGGTGGTGTGGTGGATGCAATTGATCCTGCCATGCAGGCACGTGTCGCAGAGATGCGGAAATCTGGCCTCAATATCATGATGAGCATGAAACAGTCTGCCAAGCCTGTATCATTTGTTGAAGATTGCTCTGTGCCGCTAGAACATCTGGCTGACTACACGCAGGGGCTAACAGATATATTCACTAAATATGGCACCAAGGGCACATGGTATGCGCATGCCTCAGTGGGCTGTCTGCATGTTCGGCCTGTGCTGGATATGAAGCTTGGCAGTGATGTTGAAAAAATGCGTGCCATTGGCGAAGAGGCCTTTGCGCTGGTCAGTAAATATGGCGGCTCTCACTCTGGCGAGCATGGTGACGGCATTGTCAGATCAGAATTTAACGAGGTTATGTTTGGTGCCAAAATGGCGGCTCTGTTCAAAGAGGTAAAACAGCTATTTGACCCTGAGCATATTTTTAACCCCGGCAAGATTGTCGATGCCCCGAAAATGGATGCCAGACAGCTTTTCAGATATGCCCCCGGCTATCAGATTGATGAGTTTCCAACACAGCTTGACTGGTCTGGCTGGCCGGGCTCTGCTGGCGGGCTTCAGGGCGCGGTTGAGATGTGCAATAATAATGGCGCCTGCCGCAAGCTTGAAGGCGGGGTGATGTGCCCGTCTTTCCGCGCAACAGGTGATGAGAAGGACAGCACCAGAGGGCGTGCCAACTCTTTGCGTCTGGCGCTTTCAGGCCAGCTTGGCGCAGACGCACTCGCAAGCGAGGCGATGGCAGACACGATGAAATTATGTGTCTCATGCAAGGGCTGCAAGCGCGAATGTCCTACAGGCGTTGATATGGCGCGGATGAAAGTTGAAGTGACAGCCCTGCACACCGAAAAACACGGGCTGAGCCTTAATGACAGGCTGGTTGGCTATCTGCCTGATTATGCCCCCATCGCCTCACGCCTCCATATGCTCGCAAACAGCCTGCAATCTATCTGGCGGCATCTGCCCGTCATCTCGATGATTGCTGAGAAAATGACCGGCTTTTCTGCCCGCCGCAGCCTGCCAAAATGGTCAGGCGCGCCCTTCACAGATGACGAGATTGATAGTGCGCCCACAGCCGATAGGCCGGTTCTGATCTTTGCAGATACCTTTAACCGGTATTTTGAGCCAGATAATTTACGGGCAGCTGTTAAAGTATTAAAGGCGGCAGGCTATCAGCCTTTTATCCCGCCAGCTAATTCAAGCCAGCCTGTCTGTTGTGGGCGTACCTATCTGTCTGTTGGCAAGATAGACAAAGCGCGTGCGCATGCCCAGCATCTGGTAGATATGTTCGCGCCCTTTGCCAGAGACGGCATCCCTGTTGTGGGGCTTGAGCCTTCCTGCACCTTGGCGCTAAAGGACGAGGTGCCAGCCCTGCTGGCAACAGATGAAGCCAGAGCGCTTGCAGAGCAGGTAATGACATTTGAGGAATTGCTGGCACGTGACAGACCGGATGTGCCGCTCGCAAAAACAGGCGGGAAGGCCCTGTTGCATGGGCATTGCCATCAAAAGGCATTTGATGTTGTGGGGTCTGTTGAAACTGTACTGTCCGATATAGCAGGCTTTGAGGTCGAGCAGATACAAACAAGCTGCTGCGGTATGGCAGGCGCATTTGGCTATGGTGCAGATACCTATGATATCTCAATAAAGATGGCAGAGGCGCATTTGCTGCCTGCGGTACGGGCGGCAGATAAAGATACGGTGCTGGTTGCAGATGGCGTTTCCTGCAGATGCCAGATCAAAGATGGCACAGACCGTTCTGCGCGTCATGTTGCCGCCATTCTGGCAGACAGGCTATAAGTGACAGAACCATCCCTACAGACAGATAAGGATGAAAACCCATTTTCGGAAATGGGGTTTGTAACATTCTGGGTGGTATCTACCCTGTTCTGGTTTTGCTTTCCAATATCATTGCTGGTGGCCTATCTTGTGCTTGGGCCAGATAGAACAAGACAGCTTGTGGCAGCGCTTATCCATGATTTTTTTCAGACAGTACTTATCATACTGGCGGTGCTGGCAGTGTTTATCTATGCTGGCTATCTGTTTATATCCAGCCTGTTCTGATACTAGCTATGCTCGTCTACAGGGCTGAACATCGAGCTAAATTCAGTTTGAGAACGCGGCTTCCACTGGCCTGTTTCAACATGTGTAAAAAAGGCCATAATATCCTCATTAAACTGGTCTGGCAGTTCCAGATTCAGCAAATGCCCGGATTTTGGATATATTTTCAGGCCTGATAGCGGCATCTGGCGTTTCAGCCACAGGCTGGCATCAAGACAGGGCTCATCCTCATCACCGACCAAAATCAGCACAGGATGTTTGCACCTTGCTATCTGGTCTGAAAAATCGGCCAGTGCAGGGCGTCTTGCCTGCACTTCGCGCAATGTATGGGCAGCCCCTATTGCCGGATGGCTTGCCAGATGGACAACAAATTCATCCCATGCTGCGGGGTCTTTATCTCTTAGCTGGATCCTGTTTGGTGCCAGTGCCATCTGTTCTGCCGGCACCATATTCTGTGTCTGTATTGCATCAGCCGAGGCCAGCGCATCATCAATAAAGGCCTGACGGCTGGGCAGATAGGCACCTGAGCCTGTGCTGGCACAGACAACAGACCCTATCCTGTCCGGATAGGCTAGGGCTGTAATGAGCGCAATATAGCCGCCCATTGACAGCCCGACAAGATCAGCCTGTTCAATTGACAGATGGTCAAGCAGGGCGATCACATCATCCCGATTTTGCTGCCAGCCATATTTATCTGGCTGGTCAGGCACATCAGAGGGCGGATAGCCGCGCGCAGATAATGCCAGTGCGCGGCGCGAGCTGTCTGGGTGGGTGCTGAAATAGGCAAGTTGGTCTGACCAGCTTCTGGTATCGCCGCCAAATTCATGTAAAAATATAATTGGCTTGCCAGCCCCTTCATCTTCATAATGCAATGTCAACCCGTCATGCTGGAAGGATGGCATCTGTCTGGTTCCCTGATTTTCTGGTGCTTTATTTCAGCTGGCTATTCTGGCTTGAAGGGAACTGTTTTCATGCCCTGTTCCATCCAGCCAATCATGCCATCCGAGAGATGAGATACATTGCTAAAGCCAAGCTGGCTAATCAGCGCATTGCCCAGATTGCCTGTGCGGGTGCCTGAACGGCAGACCAGCATGATAGCTGTTTCAGGATTTTCAACAACCGCCATAAACCGCTCCTGAAATTCGGGATGAAGCTGGCCTGTTTCGGTAAAGGCCGTGATGGTCTCAACACCTTTGATTATGCCTGTCTCAACCCATTCATTCTCGCGTCTGATATCGATGATGATAACGCCATCTTTCTGTGCGTCCAGCAACGCATCCGGGTCTGCTTCGCCAAGCGTTGCAGGGGTGGAAATCGCCATTAATTCAACCTCAAATTCTAGCGTTGCATTTGGCGGTATCACGCCACCTGCACCACGTAACCCATAGCCTAGTTCAGGCGGGATGATTAATGTACGCACCTCGCCAACTTTCATGCCTTTGACGCCTTCATCCCAGCCCTGTATCACCTGACCTTCGCCAAGTGTGAAGGTAAACGGCGTGCCGCGTGGACGTGAGGCGTCAAATACAGTCCCATCAGTTAATTTGCCTTCATAATGCACAGATACCTGCTGGCCTGTCTCGGCGCTATCGCCTTTGCCTTTTTTAATGATATTAATTTGTAATTCATCTGCCATTGCCATGCTTCCTGTAAACAACATAAAAGACGCCATAGATATGATGGCTGTCAGTACGCTACGCCTGTTCATCTATCTCAAATGTCCTGTCATGATAAAATAATGATGCTTGGAGTATATAGATAAATCTGGCTGGCGGAATTAAAAAACATCACTTAGCAGATAAAAGCCAAACGGGATCAGCATAGCTGTCACAATCCCGCTAAGCCCCATCGCCACCGCCGCAAATACGCCAGCCTGTCTGTTCTTGGCCAGCGCCCGTGCTGTGCCTATGCCGTGGCTGGCCAACCCGAAGGCAAATCCGCGTGCCGCCATATTCTTTACCCTTGCCATATCAAGCACGAAACTGCCGACCGCCGCCCCGATAATGCCGGTCACCACAGTCACAATCGCGGTAAGTGAGGGGATGCCGCCAATGATTTCGGAAATCCCCATCGCGATAGGGGCTGTCACATTTCGTGGTAACAGCGATTTTGTTGTGACCTCATCTAGCCCGACCATCATGGCAAGCAGATAGGTGATGGTAATCGCAATCACAGCCCCAAGCGAGATGCTGATCAGAATAGCGCTTTTTGCCCGTAACACGGTATCCCAGCGCTGGTAGATAGGAATGGCCAGCGCAACAGTGGCAGGGCCAAGCAGAAAATGGATAAATTTCGCGCCATTAAAATAGCGCTCATATTCAACCCCGAAGCCGGTCAGGCACAGGCTAACAAACACAATTGATAGCGCTACAGGGTTTAGCAGCGGGAACAGCCCTGATGACTGGTAAAGCTTGTCCGCTACCAGATAGGCGCCTATCGTGAGGGTCAGCCAGAATAATGGTTCTGCCTGAAGATATACCCATACTTCATATAATCTTGCCTGTTCAGTCATTTTCCGTGCTCCCGAAGGCAGAAAAGATAAAGGCAGTGAATATCATGGTGGCGATGGTGCCAAAGATGATCACGCCCAGAACGCGCAAAAGCTGTGTTTCCAGCAAATGAAGATGCAGAATCACTCCCACCCCAATAGGCACAAATAGCAAGGATAGATGGCCAAGCAATGTCTCAGCAACCGTGATCAGATTGTCTCTAAGGCCAGCTATTGGCCTGTGGGTGCGGTGTTTGCTTGCCAGCAGGGCTATCAGCATCAGCACCAGCCCGATAACAGGGCCGGGGATCGACAGCCCGAAATATTTCTGGATAGCTTCACCGACAAGCTGAAACATGAAGATGGTAAAGATACCTGCCAGCATAAAATCTGCCTCCCTCCATTTCGGGTCAGGGTCACTATTGGCTTCAGCATATCTGCATTAAGACTTAATTGGAAAATCAAATTTTCGCCAAGCTGTTTTTGGTGATGATATAGATGCCGGATAGAATAATCTGCTGTTTCTTGTGATGCAGATATGCTAGGGCTAGGCGATGAGTGGCGGCAGGTTTGCCAGATTGCTAGATAGAGGAATGAAGCAGATGCAGATACCTGATACAATGCGCGCTATGGTGACGATGGGTCATGGCGGGCCGGAAAAAATGGTCTTTCACGAAAACTGGCCATGCCCCAGACCACAGGCAGGCGAGGTGCTGGTCAAGGTAGGTGCCTGCGGGCTGAATAACACAGATGTGAATACACGGTCTGGCTGGTATTCAAAGGCAGTGACAGAAGCAACCTCGGCAGATGGCTATGATACGATAAATGCGGATGATCCAAGCTGGGGCGGTGCGCCTGTTAGCTTTCCCAGAATTCAGGGCGCTGATGTGTGTGGCCATATCGTGGCGACAGGCGATGAGGCAGATAGCCATAGAATAGGTGAGCGGGTAATAACAGATAACTGGGTGCGTGACCCGCAGGATCCGCAAAATAAAAACAAGACAGGCTATTATGGTTCTGAATGTGATGGCGGCTTTGCAGAATATGCGATAATGCCGGCCAGCAATGCGCTTGCGGTTGACTCATCTTTATCTGATGCCGAGTTGGCCACATTTTCATGTTCCTATTCAACAGCCGAGGGCATGCTGTCCCGCGCCGGTGTTGATGCCTCTGATACGGTGCTGGTTTCTGGCGCGTCTGGCGGGGTTGGTGGTGCGGTGGTTCAGCTTGCCAAATTGCGTGGTGCGCGTGTTATCGGGCTGGCATCGCCTCACAAACATGATGATGTGCTGGGGCTTGGGGCAGACAGGGTGCTTGAACGGGCGCCAGACAATCTGCGCGATGCGCTGTCAGAACCTGTCAGCGTGGTTGCCGATATTGTAGGTGGCGATAGCTGGGCAGACTGGATTGACTGTCTTGAACGTGGTGGCAGATATACCTGTTCAGGGGCAATCGCAGGCCCGCTTGTATCGCTTGATTTGCGCACATTATATTTGCGTGATCTGACCTTTACAGGCTCGACTGTGCTAGGCCCCGAGGTGATGAAAAGAATTATCGGCTATATCGAAAC
>WTJO01000078.1 GCA_011524805.1 Alphaproteobacteria bacterium | reverse complement strand
GGTATTGGCGGGTTACAGACGATTGTCGAAACCACCGAATTGCTGAATGATCGCGGCCCCCGCAGAATTAGCCCGTTTTTTATTCCTTCTGCCCTGATCAACCTGATCTCAGGTCATGTCTCTATCCGCTATGGCTTTCGTGGCCCCAACCATTCGGTTGTCACCGCCTGTTCGACAGGTGCGCATGCAATTGGTGATGCGGCACGCCTGATTGCATTTGATGATGCAGATGTGATGCTGGCAGGGGGCGCCGAGGCGGCTGTATGCCGTCTGGGAATAGCCGGATTTGCTGCTGCAAGAGCATTATCGACCAGCTATAATGATACGCCTGAACTTGCCTCGCGCCCCTATGACAAGGGTAGAGACGGCTTTGTGATGGGTGAAGGCGCTGGTGTTGTTGTGCTGGAAGAGCTGGAACACGCAAAAGCCAGAGGCGCAACCATTTATGGCGAGATTAAAGGCTATGGCCTGTCTGGTGATGCCTATCATATTACCGCACCTGCCGAAGATGGTAATGGCGGGTTCAGGGCAATGGAAATGGCGTTGAAGCGGGCAGGGCTTAAGCCGTCAGATATTGATTATATTAACGCCCATGGCACCTCTACACCGCTTGGTGATTTGATTGAGGCCAATGCTGTTTCAAGACTTCTGGGTGATGCGATGGGCTCTGCTTCAATGTCATCTACCAAAAGCGCAACTGGCCATCTGCTAGGAGCGGCTGGTGCGATTGAGGCTATTTTTTCGATTATGGCCTGTCATCACGGGGTGGTGCCACCAACTTTGAATCTGAATGACCCTGAAGAGGCGCTAGACGGGCTTGATCTGGTGCCACTGGCATCACGAACCCGCGAAGTGCGTAATGCCATGTCAAATTCTTTCGGGTTTGGCGGCACGAACGCATCGCTTATTATGGGGCGGTATGAAGGGTGAGTGAAGAAGAATCCTCTTCTGAGCAGGTAGCCAAACGTCCGTTTATTCTGCGTATATTTATCAGATTTGCCATTATTTCAGGGCTGGGCGCCATTGTGGCCGGCCTTGGCGGATTATGGTGGATTGACCTTATTGGCAATCAGCAGGGGCCACATGATGAGCATCAGCTGCTTTATGTCGAGCCGGGGGATGGGCGGCTAGTGCTGATGCACAAGCTGGCCAGAGAGGGTGTCATTAGCGAGAAATTTCATTATCAGATTCTCAGCCTGTGGCACCGGAACAGCCATATGCCAAAAGCAGGAGAATATCTGATTGAAGCTGGCGCATCTCTGAACCAGATTATGGCACAGCTAGATGCTGGCAAGACCTATCAGCGCCGCCTGACCATCATTGAAGGGCTTCGGTCTGTAGATGTGGTGTCCATGCTGGAAGCAGATGAGATGCTGAAAGGTGCGATAATCAGCCTGCCAGCAGAGGGCAGTCTGTTTCCGGATACCTATTTTTATAGCCGTGGCGATGACAGGCTAGGCCTGCTTGGGCGCATGCAGCAGCAAATGGAAATAAAACTGGCAGAGATATGGGCAGAACGTGCGCCAAACCTTCCATTTTCTTCTGCTAACGACCTAGCAGTTCTGGCCTCAATTATCGAAAAGGAAACAGGTCTGGATGAAGAACGTGATCTTGTTGCCTCTGTGTTTATCAACAGGTTGAGAAAAAATATGCCGCTTCAGTCTGACCCGACAGTGGCCTACGGTCTGTCTGATGCAGATGGTCTGAAAACCAGCCTGAGTAGAACAGACCTTAAAACACCGCATCGCTGGAATAGCTATCTTAATAAAGGCCTGCCACCAACACCTATTGCAAATCCGTCCTATGCCTCTATCTATGCGGCCGCCCATCCGAGAAAAAGTGACTATCTGTATTTTGTTGCAGATGCAAAAGGCGGGCATCTTTTTGCAAGAACGCTTGCCGAGCATAACCGGAATGTGCGAATTTATCGCAACAGGATAAAAGCTGTGAAACAACAGGCAGGAGAGCAGTAACCTATGTTGTCGCGTCGCGGATTAATGCTTGTGCTATCTTCGCCTTCCGGGGCAGGGAAAACATCAATTTCACGCAAATTGCTAGAAATTGACGATAATATAAATTTGTCTGTATCAGCCACAACGCGCAAACGCCGCCCTGGCGAGGTTGAAGGTAAAGATTATCATTTCGTTGACGAGACCAGCTTTAAGCTGAAAATCAACCAGAATTATTTTCTGGAATATGCCGAAGTATTTGATCATTTCTATGGCACCCCCGCCGAACAGGTCGCAGACAGGCTTGAACAGGGAAAAGATGTGCTGTTCGATATTGACTGGCAGGGCACACAGCAACTGAAAGCCAATGCGCGTGATGATCTGGTATCAATTTTCATCCTACCGCCCTCGCTGGCCGAGCTTGAGCGGCGTCTTCACACCAGAGCGCAGGATAGCGCTGACGTAGTTGCCGGACGGATGGCAAAGGCCGCTGACGAGATGAGCCATTATCCCGAATATGATTATGTGATTATCAATCATGATCTCGCCTTATCTGTTCAGGCTGTCTGCCAGATTCTGGCCGCAGAGCGGCTGAAGCGTGAGCGGCTTGTCGGGCTGACAGATTTTGTCAAACGTCTGCGGTCACGCTAGATACTTATTTTGCTGGCTGGCCTAGCTGTCCGGAAAGCGAGCTGGCAAGCCTGCAAAACCCTTCAACCGGCAATTCTTGCGGTCTAATGCTTGGGTCGATATCCAGTGCAGACAGCATATCTGCCCCGCCATATTGTTTGAAGCTGGCACGCAACATTTTGCGGCGCTGTCCAAAGGCTATTTGGGTAACTGCTTCCAGATGGTGCATCTCACAGTCAAATAGCGGTGCAGGGCGCGGTATCACCCGTATCAGTGTTGACGTGATTTTTGGCGGCGGCACAAATGCTTCGGCCGGAATATCGAACAGCATTTCTGCTTCTGCCCGCCATTGTGTTATGACGGCCAGCCTGCCATAGGCACTATCTCCGACTTTGGCGGTAATCCGCATGGCTACCTCTTTCTGGAACATCAGGCTCATGGCTGTTATCTGTTCTGCCTGTCGTAGAAATGAAATTAACAGAGGCGTTGCGATATTATAGGGCAGATTGGCCACTATCTGCACTGGCACGTCAGATATATCTGTGATGCGGGCTGTTAGCGCATCCTGTTCTATCAGCTGTAAGCTGTCTGATGCGGCCTGTTGCAGATGATGCAGAAATTCAATTACCCGCCTGTCTTTTTCCATTGCGATAAGCTGTGGGGCGCCTTCGAGCAATAATGTCCGTGTAAGGCCACCTGGCCCGGGGCCTATTTCCAGAACAGGGCCGGAAAATGGCGCGGCGGTGCGTGCAATACGCCTGGTCAGATTAAGATCAAATAGAAAGTTCTGCCCTAATGATTTTTTGGCTGTCAGGTCGGCCTGTGAGACTAGCTGGCGAAGAGG
>WTJO01000189.1 GCA_011524805.1 Alphaproteobacteria bacterium | reverse complement strand
AAAATGAATAGGTGCAGAACGCACAGATAAATCGCTGGATAGACAAATAATGGTGCCAAACACTTGGCTTTGGACGGTCAATTTCCATGCAGGAAGGCTTAGATTGTCCTTAATGATAGGTAAAAAAAATAGGATAATTGACTATCATGAAACATGTGAAGATTGCATCCATACCGGCAGACGGTATCGGGCCTGAGGTGATTTCTGCAGGCATCGAGGTTGTGCTGGCCGCCATGGAGCGGTCTACAGATACGCAGATTGAATTTACCCATTTTGACTGGGGCTCTGATTATTACAAGAAAACAGGTACAATGATGCCAGAAGACGGGCTTGAGACATTGAAGTCTTTCGATGCTATTTTCTTTGGCTCGGTAGGCGCGCCGGATGTGCCTGACCATATTACCTTATGGGGGTTACGTCTGCCTATCTGTCAGGGCTTTGATCAATATGCGAATGTGCGCCCAACCCGTATTCTACCGGGTATTACCGCGCCATTGCGCAATAAGGGGCCTGGTGATCTTGACTGGGTAATTGTGCGCGAAAACTCTGAAGGTGAATATTCTGGCAATGGCGGGCGCGCCCATCGCGGTATGCCAGAGGAAGTTGGCACAGAAGTGGCCATTTTTACCCGTACAGGCGTCACCCGTATCATGCGCTATGCATTTGAACTTGCCAGAGAACGGCCGCGTAAATTGCTGACCGTTGTCACAAAGTCAAATGCCCAGCGTCACGGAATGGTGATGTGGGATGAAATTGCCGAAGAAGTATCTGCCGAATATCCGGATGTGAGCTGGGATAAGATGCTGGTTGATGCCATGACGGTCCGGATGACACTTCAGCCGGAGAGTCTGGATACGATAGTTGCAACGAATTTGCATGCCGATATTCTGTCTGATCTGGCAGGTGCGCTGGCAGGCAGTATCGGTGTGGCGCCAACAGCCAATATTGATCCGCAACGTCGCTTTCCATCCATGTTCGAGCCTATTCACGGCTCAGCATTTGATATTACCGGAAAAGGTATTGCGAACCCTGTTGCGACCTTCTGGACCGCCTGTCAAATGCTGGAACACATCGGCCAGCCAGACGCATCACATCGCATTATGCGTGCAGTTGAGGCTGTCTGCGCAGAGGGTGTCATGACACCGGATATTGGCGGCACTGCCAGCACCCAGCAGGTAACAGACGCGGTCATTGGCCATATTCGCGGCGCCAATAGGTAAATGCAAAGATCAATAACATCGATAGGCCTGATGGTATAAAGGGAATATGTCACAGAAATGAGCACTGAAAAGATAAGATTAGGTGTTGATATTGGCGGTACCTTCACAGATGTCGTGATGGAAACAGGTGCCGGCCATGTATCGGCAAAGGTGCTGACGACCTATGCTGCACCTGAAGATGCAATCATAGACGGTATGCATCAGGTCTGCACAAAAGCAGGCATATCGCCTGACCAGATTGAACAGATTATCCATGGCACCACCCTTGCGACCAATGCACTGATTGAACGGCGCGGGGCGAAAACTGCGCTTATCACAACAAAAGGCTTTCGCGATGTCATTGAAATGCGCACTGAAAGCCGTTTTGAGCAATATGATCTGAATCTGAAACTGCCTGAACCGCTATTGCCGCGTAACAGGCGTTACGTGGTGGATGAGCGGATGGATGCCTCTGGCAATCCGCTTATTGCACTGCAGCAAGATGAAGTAGAGGCACTGGCAGATACGCTCGGACAGGCAGGCTATGAGAGTATTGCGGTTGGTCTGTTGCATGCCTATGTCAATGACAGCCATGAGAGAATGATAGCCGAGGTGCTGGCGCGCAAACTGCCAGATGTGATGGTCTCGCTATCATCTGAAGTATCGCCGCAGATGCGTGAATATGAACGCTTTAACACCACCATCGCCAATGCCTATATCAAGCCATTGATGAAATCCTATCTTGGGCGGCTGAAGAACAGGCTAGCCGCCGAAGGTGCGGCCTGCCCTGTGTTCTTGATGCATTCTGGTGGCGGGATTATGTCGCTGGAATCGGCTGCCGAATTTCCTGTCAGGCTGGTTGAATCAGGCCCTGCCGGCGGAGCCATTTTTGCCGCAGATATTGCTGCCCGTCACGGTTTGGACAAGGTGCTTAGCTTTGATATGGGCGGTACCACGGCCAAAATCTGTCTGATTAAGAATCAGACACCGAAAACAGCACGGGTATTTGAGGTGGCGCGCACCTACCGCTTCAAAAAAGGCTCTGGCATGCCTATTTCGATTCCTGTGATTGATATGGTTGAGATTGGCGCAGGGGGCGGGTCATTGGCGCATATAGATTCTCTTCGGCAAATCAGGGTAGGGCCTGAAAGTGCGGGCTCGGAGCCGGGGCCTGCCTGTTATGGGCGGGGCGGAGATAGGCCGGCTGTGACAGATGCTGATCTGGTGCTTGGTAAGCTGGATGCAGACAATTTTGCAGGTGGCTCGATACCTCTTTATCCTGATGCATCGAAGCGCGCACTTGATACACATCTTGGCCAGACGCTAGATATGGATGCGCTTGAGGCGGCATGGGGGCTGGCTGAAGTGGTAGATGAAAATATGGCCAATGCGGCACGTGTGCATGCAGTTGAAAATGGCGAAGATTTAAGTGAATATACCATGATAGCCTTTGGCGGTGCTGCCCCGCTTCATGCTGCCCGTCTGTGCGAGAAGCTGGGGGTTGATAGATGCCTTGTGCCGATGGGCGCAGGGGTAGGTTCGGCAATTGGCTTTTTGCGTGCTCCCTTCAGCTTTGAGACCAACAGGTCAGTATTTATGACACTGTCGGCCTTCGCGCCAGACATGGTAAAAACCCTGTTCGCGGATATGGAAGCAGAAGCACGGGGCTTTGTGCTATCCTGTGATGCAGTGTCTGTGATCACGGCAGATTATAAAGTGTATATGCGCTATTCGGGGCAGGGATGGGAAATCCCCATTCAGCTTTCAGCGCGAGATGCAGAGGCGCCAGATGCAGACAGGCTGGCTGCTCTGTTCGTTACCGAATATGAAAAGCTGTTTGGCAGATCGGTTGGCGGTATGGAAATTGAAGCCACTGTCTGGTCTGTCAATGCCTACACAGAACAGGCGGCAACACACAGGCTGGCAGAGGTAGGCACGCCAACCCATGTGAAGGCAGAGGCCAGCAGGATGGTGTTTGACCCTGCCACCGCACAACAGCATGCGGCTGGCATTATCCCCAGAGACAGGATGCAGGCAGGCAGTATCGCGCATGGCCCTGTGGTGATCACCGAAGATGAAACCAGCGTGATTGTGCCAAACAGCCGCGCTATCACGGTACATGAGGATGGCACGCTGGATATGAGCGGCCACGGATCGGTCAGACGATAGAGGCAGAGATGGACAATATAGCAGAACCAGAACAGGGAAATGTCGCCTATCAGGTGATGTGGAACA
>WTJO01000155.1 GCA_011524805.1 Alphaproteobacteria bacterium | reverse complement strand
GCCCTTCAGGGGTTTCAATCGGACAGATACGGCCATAATGGGTTGGATGCACATCCCGCACCTCAAAACCGGCACGTTCACGCGTTAGACCGCCCGGACCAAGCGCAGATACACGGCGCTTGTGGGTAATCTCGGATAGCGGGTTGGTCTGGTCCATGAATTGTGACAGCTGGCTAGAGCCAAAAAATTCACGTACAGCCGCGGCCGCAGGCTTGGCATTGATAAGGTCGGCAGGCATGACAGTGTCAATTTCGACAGACCCCATACGTTCGCGAATAGCGCGTTCCATCCGCAACAGACCGACACGATACTGGTTTTCCATTAGCTCGCCAACACAGCGCACGCGCCTGTTACCAAGATGGTCAATATCATCCACTTCGCCTTTGCCATCTTTCAGCTCGACAAGCACTTTCAGTACAGCAAGAATATCATCTTTTCTGAGGATTCTGATCGTATCGTCAACATCTAGATCAAGACGGCCATTCAGCTTGACCCGCCCAACCGCAGACAGGTCATATTTTTCATCTTCAAAAAACAGATTGCTGAACAGCTCATGCGCACCTTCAAGTGTAGGCGGCTCGCCCGGACGCATCACACGGTAGATATCGACTAGCGCTTCTGCCCTGCTGTTATTTCGGTCTGCTGCCAGCGTATTACGCAGATGCGGGCCAACATTGATATTATCAATGCCGAGCACATCAATCACGGTGTGATCCATTTCGGTCAGCTTTGACAACAGCTCTTCGGTAATTTCATCACCTGCTTCGGCAATCACAATACCATTTGACATATCAACAATGTCGCGCGCGATAAAATTCCCGATAATATCAGAATCTTCAGCCTTGATAAAGGACAGGCCTTTTTCTTCTATTTTGCGAAGCGCGCGTGGGTTTAGCTTTGTGCCAGCTTCTGCCGCCACTTCGCCTGATTCAGCATCGACTAGATCCTGAGTCAGTTTCAGGCCACGATAGCTGTCAGGGTTAAAGGCACGGCGCCAGCTGTCTCCATCACGCTCATAGCTGACGGAATCATAGAAGACAGACAGAATATCTTCACGGCTCATCCCATGCACTTCGGCAGGGTCAATATCTGTTTTATCTGCAATACACTGGTCAATATATGACTGCGAAGCTTCATCTGGCAATGCCATCAAGAAGGTAGTTGCAGGCAATTTGCGCTTTCTGTCGATACGAACATTCAGAATATCTTTGGCATCATATTCGAAATCGAGCCATGAGCCGCGATACGGAATAATACGGGCAGCGAACAGGAATTTACCTGATGAATGGGTTTTGCCCTTATCATGGTCAAAAAATACGCCGGGTGAACGATGCATCTGCGAGACAATCACGCGTTCGGTGCCATTAATGATAAAGGTACCATTCTTTGTCATAAGCGGCATATCGCCCATATAGACATCCTGTTCCTTGATGTCACGGATCGATTTTGCGCCTGTATCTTCGTCAATTTCCCAGACAACCAGACGAAGTGTTACGCGCAGGGGCGATGCAAAGGTAATACCGCGTTGCTGACATTCTTCAACATCATATTTCGGGGCTTCAAGCTCGTATGACTTGAACTCAAGCACGGCACGACCAGCGAAATCATTGATAGGAAATACAGAAGAGAACGCTTCCTGAAGACCAATATTTTCCCGCTCGGCGCTAATAGCGTCCAGTTGCAGAAACTGATCATAGCTAGAACGCTGAACCTCAATCAGGTTTGGCATTTCTGCTACTTCCCTCAGGTGACCAAAGCTGCGTCTTACTCTTTTGCGACTATCCAAACTGCTAATTCGTTTTGCCATTGCTCACCTATCTCCTCTTTAGACTTCTGCCATATCGCGTGACCTACAAGCGTGGCATGAAAGCGGAATTTATGTTCTTAAGACATTTAACAGCGAAAAATATGCTTCTATGCTGTTAAACGCTTCAAACCGAGCCCCGGATGACCGGAGCCCGGCAAAATGTTTCATCGTCTGTTAGACGAAGCAAATATCAAGCTATTTAAGCTCTACAGAAGCGCCAGCTTCTTCCAGCTTGGCTTTAATGCTCTCAGCTTCGTCTTTTGCAACACCTTCTTTAATGGATTTAGGTGCGCCTTCGACCATGTCCTTAGCTTCTTTCAGGCCTAAACCTGTGATAGCGCGAACTTCTTTGATCACGTTGATTTTTGATGCGCCAGCTGCTGTCAGCACGACATCAAATTCAGACTTTTCCTCGGCAGCGGCACCGCCAGCATCACCACCAGCAACCGCGGCAACAGCCACAGGTGCAGCAGCAGCAGAAACGCCCCACTTTTCTTCAAGAAGTGTTGCCAGTTCGGCAGCTTCCATAACTGTCAATGATGACAGTTCTTCTGCGATTTTTTCGATATCAGCCATGATAAATATCTCCTTTAGGCTTTTATTTTCTGATCAGAAAGGCATATGCCTACTGCAATTGATCTGCCCTTGCTTTGATTACACGTGCAAGCTGGCTGGCAGGTGCCTGAGAAACGCGTGCCAGCTTGGTAGCTGGTGCGTTAAGCAGACCTACAAGCTTGGCGCGCAGCTCATCAAGTGATGGCATGCTTGCAAGCGATGTAACGCCCGCTTTATCAAGCACCTTGCCATCTAGTGAACCGCCAACAATTGTCAGCTTGTCATTTGACTTTGCAAAATCCACCAGCACTTTTGCTGCCGCAACCGGATCAGCAGAAGCACCCATAGCTGTCGGGCCTGTAAACAGGTCAGTCAGGTTTTCAAATTTGGTGTCTTGCAAAGCAATGCGTGTAATCCTGTTCTTGGTGACCTTATAGCTGGCACCTGCTTCACGCATTTTTACGCGCAATTCGGTAGATTCAGCTACAGTCATACCCGTTTGGTGGGTAACAACAACAGTTGTTGCCTCGGACAGGGTCGATTGCAGTGTTTCGATCAGTTGGGTTTTTTCTTCCCTGTTCATCTGATCATCTCCACTTAGTTGGAATCCAGAAATATTCTGTCTTCCGGTTCATCGTGATATGACATGCCGGCCATGGCCATTATGTGCATATCGGTGGCCTGCCCACAGAAAGTAAAAGCACGAAATGCTTTTTTCTTATCTGTCTATGCAGGGAATTAAGAATATCGGCCGATATTCACCTACAGTCTCGGACAGGGGCGAGACATGGTATCAACCCGTAAGGATTTCATCATGCCTCTGTTCGCCGGCATTAAACCGGCAAATTCAAACTCAGCGCGTACCAGCCTAGGCCGCGCTAGAATCTTCGATAAATACCCCGGGGCCCATGGTTGAGCTTAGGGTTATTTTCTTGATATAGGCGCCTTTTGCACCTGTTGGACGTGCCTTGCGGATAGCATCAATAAAGGCAGCTGCATTTTCAGCAATCTTTGCGCTATCAAAGCTGGCCTTACCAATACCTGCATGCACAACGCCGGCTTTTTCTACACGG
>WTJO01000183.1 GCA_011524805.1 Alphaproteobacteria bacterium | reverse complement strand
CATTGGGATAGTGCCAGCCAGCTGCTGGTCAAAATTCCTGTTGCGGGGCGATTTGTCAGAATGCTGATGCGGCTATTTGCGCATTAGGGCTGGCTGCATTTTTAAGCAGCAGATTATAGGCGCTCAAAGCTGATTACCAACTCGCCAATATATAATCCAAATTTGGATATTCTGGCCTTATTCAGCAGATGGTTCTGATCCTGACATATCATCATATCATCAAAGGCAAATTTAATTCGTCTGCCAGAAATATTCAGGAAAAAATCATATCGCATATTCAAGGTGGCGCCGTTTATGATGCCTGTGGCCTTGCCTGCAACATCCTCTGTATAGGCTTCGATTTTATTGTCTGCAAGGCGCGATAATGTCCAGATACGCTGTTCTGTTTCGCCATCATCAAAGGTGAATGCTTCTGTAATTACTGTCTGGTTGTCAGAGGCGTTCGCTGAAATATCAGCGAAAAATCTTCGCCGTATTTGCTTTTGCCTGTCAATAAAGGCGCCATGCGCCAAGAACCGGCCATCGAAAAAACCGATTGGATCCCAAAAAGTTA
Source organism: Alphaproteobacteria bacterium (assembly GCA_011524805.1). Classification (GTDB taxonomy): domain Bacteria; phylum Pseudomonadota; class Alphaproteobacteria; order Puniceispirillales; family Puniceispirillaceae; genus WTJO01. The sequence continues at coordinate 2,903 of WTJO01000183.1, read as the reverse complement.
ACATGCCTTGATGGGCGGAAATGGCGCCGTCTGGTGTCATCTGTACGAATCCCTACTACTCCCCCTGCCGTTCCCACTTGTTAAACGAAATAAATCATCAACTGGATGATAGTTTTCCCACATAATGGGATTAGGGCTGAATGTATCTGCCAGAATGTATCGCAGATGTGACAGGAAATTTACTTATGATGAAGGGCAATCTGGTTGACATCAATCATGCCTGCATTGAAGCCGCCCTCACAATAGGCCAGATACAGCTCCCACATGCGCTTAAAGCGGTTATCAAATGCCTGATCCTTCAGCTCATTGGACCAAGCCGTCAAAAACCGCTCCCGCCATTGCCGCAAGGTATGGGCATAATCAGACCCATATCCATTATTTTCCGAAAGTGTCAGATTGGCGCCCATCAGCGGTGCTTCCAGCGCTTCAAATGACGGCAGCATACCGCCGGGGAAAATATAACGCTGGATAAAATCAGGATTGCTTTCATAGCTTGCAAAGGATTTATGCTCAATTGAGATAAGCTGTAATGCGGCAATGCCGCCCTGCTTCAGAGACTGTGCCAGCTTGCCAAAATAGGTCGGCCAGAACTTTTTGCCAACCGCTTCAAACATTTCGATTGAGATGATTTTATCGAATGTCCCTTCAATATCGCGGTAGTCAGTTAGCCTGATATCTGTCTTATCTTCCAGTCCGGCCGCCTTCAGTCTGTTAACAGCAAAATCATACTGGGCTTTGCTGATTGTGATACCTGTCACCTTTGCGCCTCTCTGGCTGGCTGCATATTCGGCAAACCCGCCCCAGCCGCATCCTATCTCAAGCACCTTGTCGCCTGGCTGAATATCAGCCAGCTGACACAAATATTCATATTTGCGTGCCTGTGCAGTCTCAAGCGTATCTTTTGAATCACCAAAAATGGCAGATGAATAGGTCATGCTTTTATCTAGCCAGCTTTGATAAAATTCATTCCCGAGATCATAATGATAGGCAATATTGCGGGCTGAACCTGTTCTGGAATTTGCATTGCGCCAGTGATTCAGCTTCTGTGTTATCGTACCCAGCATATTCATCTGCATCTGCTGTTCGACATAGTCATTATGCAGAACGGTCAGCTCTATCAGCTCTGCCAGCCTGTTAGAGGTGATAAGCCCGTCCATATAGGCTTCGCAAAACCCCATTTTGCCATCCCGCATCATCCGCTTGATGCCATCTGCATGCAGAATAGCCATATCTGCCTGAGGGCCTTTGTGCTTGCCTGTAAAATGATGTGTTGACCCGTCAGGCAGGGTAAGTTCCAGACTGCCATATTGAATATCTGAAATGATATGAAGTAGCGTTTTTTCCTTCATCTTGTTAAACACCATATTCATCTCAATCATCCTTTTTGTCGTGTCAGCCGCGGCTGAGCTATGGTAACGGGGGTGGTTTCAGGCTCTGGTCTTCTGTGAAATCTGCATCGTTTCAAAAACAATTTTACAGCCTCGACATGAATGGCGGTCCAGACACGCATTGGCAGATGCAAATACCGGCATAAAAAGCTGAGCAGCCGGCCTGAAGATAATGGATGGAATGTTCCATCCAGTGTTGCGGTAAGGCGTGTCTTCATCTCATGGCTATAGCGTACCAGCAGGCGAAGTGTCCTGTCTTTCAGCTTAAGCCCAAGCCTATATTCACCGTCCATATTATAAAAAGGCGATACATGAAGTGATTTTGCGACATCATGCTGGCAGGCATTATGGCCTGTTTTGCTGATCGCAAAATAGGTATGGCTATCCCCAAATGTGTTATGCACTTCATATAACACGATATCACCAGCCCCATTTTCAGTAGTACAACGATAAACCGAAATAGGGTTGAAGGCCATGCCCAAAATGCGCGGAAATGCCAAAATGTGAATATCTTTCACCTTTGCTTCGGGGTAATGCGCAGAAATTTCTGAAATAATATAGTCTTTCAACGGAGTGACAGGCGCACCTTTCTGGCGCTTTGATTTATGGTTGCATCCGAAATCCGCCTCATGAAAAGACACCAGATTAAATTTATTGACAGAAAATAGCCATGCCTGTTTGTCTGCTTCTGACAGCCTGCCAAGGTCAATCCACAAAGATAGGCCGCGTCTGGACAGGCTATGTGCTGGCGTGCCATGACGCGTGTGGATTATCTCTGAATCAACAAGCTGGATAGCAGGAACTGATGTAATCTGGGTGCCGGTCATCATATCTCTACAAAACTATATCACAATCAACCAAGTTCATAGCAGATAATCTGATTATGCCGAGTGGGCAGTGCTGATATGTTCTGGCCTGTGCCAGTGACTAGTAGGTGTCTGCCATGGCACATCAATGCCCAGTGACAGTGCAGTCGATACGGCAGATTTCAGGCCATCTTCATGAAAGCCATTGGCTGTCCATGCACCGCAGAAATAGATATTTTCAACACCCTGAATATCTGCTAGCCGCCTCTGGGCATGAATGGCTGCCAGATTAAAGACAGGGTGCTGGTAATCTGCTTCGGCATATATATGCTCTGCTCGTGGCTGCTTTGCAGGATTCAGGCTGACAAATAGCTGTTGTCTGTCATCAAGTGATTGCAACCTGTTCATCCAGTAACTGACAGATAACCGCCCATCAGGCTCGGCACTATAATTCCATGATGCCCATGCCCGCCGCGCCGCAGGCATCAGTTCAGGATCGCTATGCAGATAGACATGATTGTCAGAAAATTCGAACGATGACAGAATTGCGTGCTCATCTGGTGTCGGGTCTGAGAGCAGGGCAAGGCTCTGATCTGCATGGGCGGCCATCACCACCTTGTCAAACCAGACATCACCTTCGCCTTCGATATTCAGAATAACGCCTGCGCTATCTCTGCGGATAGCGGTTATATGTGTGCCAGTCTGGATA
>WTJO01000184.1 GCA_011524805.1 Alphaproteobacteria bacterium | reverse complement strand
CATCCCCAGATCACTGCCTCTCTTGTGGCCTCAGAAGATATGTGCGTGTCTCTTCACGCGCCACGGCAGCAAAAGGGCGGCATTCTGGATTATGTCAGAGAACGGTTTCATATTGCCTGTTGTGCGGCAAATATCACCTCTATCGACATGCCCTATACATGGATTGATGATGAGGGCGTTACTCAGCAGACAATGCTTGCACGTTCATTGGGGATGACCTCAAAGAGTACGGTGAATGCAAAACATTGCCAGATCATCAACACGCTATTCTCGCCTTCTGATGACGAGATTGAACAGGCAGAACAGATTATATCAGCCTTTGAGACTGCACGCGCCAGAGGCGAGGGGCAGGTAATATGTAACGGCATCAAAGTAGAAGTGCCAAGCTATCTGAATGCACAGCAGATTTTATTGCGTGCTAAAGCGCTTCGCATTGCAGAAGAAGGCTAGAAATGTCTTTTCAGCTTGCCATAATCAGCCTAAAGATGATCTATGCCCAACCTGTCTGGCCATGTGCCATCACATATGCATAGTCCTGTCCACGATAGCCGCTATTCGTGGTTCCGTCTGGTCATCACGCTAATCATTGCGGTATTTGCAAATACAGGCATGTGGGCGGTAATTACCATCATGCCTGAATTAGAAGCAGAATTTGGCACTACGCGACAGGCTACCTCTCTGCCCTTTACGCTGAATATGCTTGGTTTTGCAATTGGCAATCTGGTTGTGGGCAGGATGATTGACAAATTTGGTGTAACCCTGTCTGTGTCGGTTGCTGCCATCTTCAGTGCAACGGGCTATCTTCTATCCAGCCTGTCGAATGATTTTTATCTTCTGACCTGTCTACATCTTATTCTGGGATTTGGCACAGCCGCAGGGTTTGGCCCTCTGATCTCTGATATTTCGCACTGGTTTTTGCGTCATCGCGGGATTGCTGTTGCGCTAATCGCAAGTGGCAATTATCTGGCAGGCACATTGTGGCCGCTATTCCTGTCTGATGTGCTGATTAATCATGGCTGGCGAGATGCCTATCAGATACTAAGTCTGCTTAGCGTGATCACGATTATCCCGCTTGCCTTTTTGCTTAGGCGAAAGGTGCCTGCTGATTCCCAGAAAATTGCGGGCCAGCTGGCACAGCAGAAAAGCGCCTCGCTTAACCTGTCACCAAAGCTGCTAATCATATTGCTTGGTATTGCGGGTATAAGCTGCTGTGTGGCTATGTCCATGCCGCAGGTACATATTGTCAGCTATTGTGTTGGCCTGGGATTCGGGCCTGCGGTCGGTGTGCAGATGCTATCTGTGATGCTGTTTGGTGGCGTGGTCAGCCGCATTGTCTTTGGTTTTATTGCTGACAGGCTGGGCGGAATCCAGACCGTTCTGCTTGGTGCCTGTCTGCAATGTATTGCGCTGGTGATGTATATTCCGTTTGACGGACAGACCTCATTATTTATCGTAAGCCTTATATTCGGGCTGTCTCAGGGCGGGATTGTGCCAAGCTATGCGGTGGTGGTGCGTGAATATCTGCCGCCCCAAACAGCAGGCACACAGGTTGGATTTGTGATGATGATGACGATACTCGGTATGGCGCTGGGCGGCTGGATGTCTGGCTGGGTATATGACCTAACAGGCTCATATCAGATGGCCTTCATTAACGGGATAGGGTGGAATGCGCTTAATCTGCTGATAATGTTCTGGCTTCTGAGCCGTCATCTAGGCACAAAGACAAAATTGCAAACAGGCCGGTAGCTGGCAAAAATATCATACTGTCAGGATATATCTCTATTTGCTAGGCTGGAAAATATAACACAGTAATTGCACCAGCATGTCTGGATGGGGGATGAGATGAATCTGAATGCATTGCTTAATAAGCATATGGATGATGGCAGGACTGTAAGGGTCGGGCTTATCGGGGCAGGCAAATTTGGCTCGATGATTCTTAGCCAGCTTCAGCATGTAGAAGGGGTTGATGTAACTGCCATTGCCGATCTGGATATCGCCAAGGCAAAGGCATCCTGTGCGCTGGTCGGCTGGGATACAGATAGCTGTTTTGCAAACGATATAAAAGCTGCTGTTACACAGTCAAAAACATGGCTGACCGATGATGTATCTGCGTTATTGGCGATTGACGAAATAGACTGTGTTGTCGAGGCAACCGGCCATCCTCTGGCAGGGGTACGTCATGCGCTTCAGGCGATTGCCCATCAAAAACATGTGGTGATGGTGAATGTCGAAGCTGATGTGTTATGTGGCGCCTATATCGCCCAGAAAGCATTGCAGGCAGGGGTGATCTACACAATGGCCTATGGCGATCAGCCGGCGGCGATGTGTGAGCTTGTAGACTGGGTGCGGGCAAACGGATTTGAGCTGGTATCCGCAGGCAAGGGAATGAATTTTGCACCGTCCTACCGGTATTCGACTCCTGATACGGTATGGGGCTATTTTGGCTGGAGTGAGGCAGAAGTGGCTGCAGGCGATTTCAATCCCAAAATGTATAATTCCTTCACAGATGGCACAAAGGCCGCGATTGAAATGGCGGCAGTGGCAAATGCAACCGGCCTCAGCTGCGCAGAAGAGGGGCTTGGCTTCTATCCTGCCGGCCTGCATGATCTTGCCAATGTGTTCAAACCGGCTGAAGATGGCGGCAGGCTTAAAACAGCAGGGCTGGTAGATATTGCCGCCAGCCGCGAGCCAGATGGCCGTGAGGTGGTGAACAATATTCAATATGGCATGTTTGTTACCTTCAAAGCGCCAAATGCCTATACGCGTGACTGTTTCCGGCAATATGGTCTGCTGACAGACGCTTCTGGCTGGTATGGCTCAATGTGGCGTCCATTTCACCTGATAGGGCTTGAGACAAATACCTCAATTCTATCGGCGGTATTACGTGGCGAGGCAACAGGCGTATCCCGCTATTTTCAGGCAGATGCCGTGGCTACAGCCAAACGAGATCTAAAAGCTGGCGAAATGCTAGATGGTGAAGGCGGATATTGTGTCTGGGCAAAATCAGTTCCGGCCAGCCTATCACATACTATTGATGCCCTGCCTATCGGGCTTGCCCATCATGTAAAGCTGAAACATGATATTGCCAAAGACCAGATTGTAGGCATGGGTGATGTTGAGCTGGTAGATGTAGACGATATTATTGCCTGCCGCCAGAACATGCCGGCTCTGATGATGGGCTAGCTGGACTGGCTAGCGCATCTAGGCCGGTTTGCGGGCGATAATCTGGATTGTGGCGGCGTCACCCTGATGGCGGGGGCCTTCCGAGAGCAAGCGCCTTGTTTCCTGAAGCAATAGAATATCGAAATCTGCAAATGTTTTGCGAAGTCCGGCATCTGACATCATCATCTCGGGCTTTTTCGGGCCGCCAGAAGACAGGGCTATCTGGTCAATTGTGTATCCTTCCATGATAAACAGCCCGCCCGGTTTCACTAGCCGCTTATTCACATCCATAAAT
>WTJO01000066.1 GCA_011524805.1 Alphaproteobacteria bacterium | reverse complement strand
CGGTCAGTGAACGCCACACGCATTTCACCTACATCTGTACTTCCAGCTGTGGAAGCTTCCGTAATCTTTTCAAAATTAAAATCAACTATGTCGTCCCATAGACTAAAGGCTTGATCGAGATAGGTAGAGTTATTTGTATCTCGGTCGGTATCCACAGAGTTATCGTCAACATTACTCTCCGTAAGAGAATCTATATCAACGCCAGAAACATTGTAGGCGGCGGTTGAAGGATAACCGTTAGTTCCATTCGAGTTCATATCGAAGTATGAGTAAGATAGTAATTCTCCCGCACCAACATCCCAATTCGTTGATAACAGAAGTGTATTTATCTCCTCATAATTTGGGTCAGCTGTTGTTGCTGCTGACGATGTATTGTAGCCTACACCACCAGCAGAACTTGAATTAGAGACTGTTGCTTCTAGCGGTACCAGCATGTCTGGGTCTACTGGTTGTTGTGCTGCCTGAGCCGTACAATGTGGGCAGGTGTGCGGATCATGGGTAGCATGAGAAAATGTAACCATATCCACTTCTAGAGCCGCAATCTGTCCTTTAAGTGTGGCAGGGTTATCAGGGTCTTCGTACAAATTTATGAAATCAAGAAAGGATGGTGCGCTGTTTGCATCGCCTGAATTAAGTTCAAAATCAAGCGTTCCCTTGTGGAATAGCCCGCCTAGATATGACGACATTTCCTGCTCGATATCATCAATCGCAGCAAGCACGGCATTATATTCATTACTGCCAGCCGCAAAATCAGATAAAAGCCCCAGATTATCCTGAGTTTGCTTTAGATATTCTGTCACTTGTGTGAGCGTATCATTGGTAATGGTGACCATGCTCATAATATGGGCACCGCCTTCCAGCCTGTCTTTCAGGATTAGCCGGTGTGCAAATGCCACATTTTCCATATTGCTCTGGTCAGCCGCAACAGAAGAGGTAATAGATGTTGCGTCACCTTCGGAGGATTTAGACGTAGCAATAGTGCTGCCGGCGTTATTGCTAACACCAAGCGCATTGGCCAACATGTTGACTGTCTGTGTTGTATAGACTGTCGTCATTAAAAAATCCTCTCCAATTTCGGTTAACGACCCAATTTTTTAGGTATGTAGATTTTTTAATAAAATTATTGATATGGCCTGATTTGCGTCTGCACAAAAAGATGCCTAGGATGCAGAATAGGGACATTTAACATAAGGAATAGGCAGGTGGAAAATTCGCTATTATCACCTTTTATTTTGCCAGATGGCCAATGCGACGGGCCTGTACTTGTGACAGGTGCGGGCGGCTGTATTGGCGCGTGGGTAGTTGCTATTCTGAGCGCATCAAACATAGCTGTAATCGCCGCCGATCTGTCAGATAACAGGCACAGGCTGGAACTTGTCATGGGCAAAGATGCTGCCGAACAAGTCAGATGGGCAACCTGTGATGTCACAGATTATGAGGCTGTGCTGGGACTGGCAAAAAAACACCAGATTGAGGCTATTATCCATCTGGCAGGTTTGCAGGTACCGTTTTGTGCGGCAGACCCAGCATTGGGCGCGCGCGTCAATGTAGAAGGTACGATAAATATCCTTCAGACAGCAAAAGATATGGGGATTACGCGAACAGCCTATGCATCATCTGTGGCGGCACTGGCACTTCCGCCCGGCGGACCGTTCAAGGAAACATTATATGGCGTCTATAAAATGGCCAATGAGCAATCTGCCTTTGTCTTCTGGGCAGACTGGCAGGTGCCGTCAATTGGCCTGCGCCCGAACGTTGTCTATGGGGTGGCGCGCGATCAGGGGATAAGTTCAAAAAATACCCTTGCCATTGAAGCGGCGGTGAAAAAAGAACCCTTTATAATTCCCTATACTGGTAATTATAGCTGGCTTTATGCAGGCGAGGCGGCGGCGGCCTTTATTGCGGCGGTCAGCCAGCGCGGTGAAGGTGCATCTGTATTTAACCTGAATGGCCAGTGTGAGACCATAGAGGCAGCTATCGAGATTATCACCTCTCTTGCGCCGGATGCGGATATTCGCTGTGAAGGCACGCCGTTCCCGTTTCCGCCTGATCTGGATGAAGCGCCTGTGCGGTTCCAGTTGCCTGAATATCCGGCTATTTCCGTAACTGATGGCATTACTGCCACATTCAACGCCTTTTCTGCTTTGCATGAAACAGGGACACTATAGTCAGACCAATGCAGGCAGGACATAGACACTGTCAGCTAGCCAAGTACAGAAAAACTGGATTCCTGATTGATAGGCCGTTTGCGCGAATAAAATCCGGCATTCACAGCTTTGTTAATATAGGGCAGGGTGAATTGAAGCGGGGCTGTGTCATGGTCGGTGCCGGCCTCACAATAGGCAATAAGCGATGCCATTAATTTGCCGGCAATTGGCGCATTTTTATACTGGTTGCCGCTAGACCCACAGGCCATATAATAGCCCTTTACAGAGGATTTATCATAAATCGGGATCCAGTCTGTTGAGGCATCATATAAATCAACAACGCCCCGCATTTTTGAGGGGATGCCGATTGACGGCACGCGCTGGGCATAGCGCAATGCCTGTGTTGTCCACTGGTCAGAGAAATTATTGTCATATCCATGGTCAGTATCAACCCACTTATGCGCATCACATGGCGGGTCTTCGCTGCCTACCAGAATATGATTGCCATGTTCAGGCCGGCAATATAGCGAGATATCACTATCTGAGACGATCATGCCATCTGTTTCAAAGTTAAACCCCTCTGGTGAGGGCAGATGCACCACTTCCTGCCGCAAAGGGCGGGTTGAAATCGTCATCTCGTCTGTAACGCCTGCCAGCCTGTTGATATATGATGAGCCGGGGCCTGCGACATTTACCACAATAGGGGCATATATGTCTTCGCCATCTGCCAGCTTTATACCGCGCACTTCGCCTGCTTCAATAAGAATATCTGCGACCTCAACACCCATCTTGAAGGTTGCGCCATGCTGTTTTGCGGCGGCGGCCAGATTCTGCGAGGATAGGGCGGGGTCTGTTACATAGCCTGCACGAGGCCAGAAAATGCCACCCTTCAGCCTATCGCCATTTGGCATGCCAAAGCTATCATCCTCCATGGTCTTCGCCGGCGAAAAGCTGTCCAGTTGATAGATAGGCAGATGCTGGGCTATTTTTTCGGCATCCCATACATCAGTGGGAATATCCAGCTCACGGCTATGGGCGATATGTTTTTCCAGAAATCCGTTTTCTTCTGTCTGCATTACCAGACAGCCACATTCCTTGAATTTGGCAAGTGGCTCATCCGAAGGCAGGTCAAGATATTCAGACCAGTCACGCCAGTAATGATAGCCCTCCCACGCAAAGGCAGTGCCATCCAGTGTCGAGTAATGCATTCTGATAATGGCGCATGATCCAGCGGTCGAGCCATGACCAATCTGGCTATTGCGATCAACAGACAGTGTCTTAAATCCGGCCTTTGACAGCTCAAACGCAATAGATGTACCGATGACGCCTGTGCCGATAATAATCGCATCTGGTGAATTGCTCATAGATTTGTCCCTCTCATTAGCTTACGGGCAGCGCGCCACCTGCCTGTGTCTGGCGGTCAATATACTCAGATAGAGCCTGTGCCTTGGATAAATCTATCTCCGGGCGCTTGTCCTGCTTTATGATAGCTTGCCATATATCTGTTGCCCGTTCATCTACAGACCGCCCGCCTGCCTCTTTCCATGTGCCATAATTTGACAGATCGCCTACCAGCTGCTCATAGAATGCATCCTTATAGCGTTCCATGGTATGCGCACAGCCAAAAAAATGTCCGCCCGGCCCTACCTCTTCCAAAGCAGAGATGCCTATATCATCTTGTGTTTCCTGTCTTTCGGTGCATAGACAGGCAATCATATTCACCACTTCCATATCTGTAATCAGCTTCTCATAGCCAACCGTCAGCCCGCCCTCAAGCCAGCCTGCAGAATGAATAATCATGGTTGAGCCTGCCAGCAGACACCCCCACAACCCCATCTGGGTTTCGTTGGCGGCCTGTGCATCATTCAGATTTGCTGCCGAACCTGTTGCCGCACGCCACGGCAAACCTGTTTTGCGTGCCAGCTGGCCTGCGGCAATAGAGGCCTGAAAATGCTCTGGTGTACCAAAAGCAGGCGCACCAGATTTCATATCAACATTTGAGGTAAAGGTGCCGTAACATACAGGCGCACCAGCCTGAACCATCTGGGTGAGGGTGATGCCCGCAAGTGCTTCGGCATGACTTAGCGTAATCGCGCCTGCAACCGTAATCGGTGCCATCGCCCCCATCAATGTAAAGGGCGTTACCACCGAAACCTGTCCGTTTTTGGCAAAATCGATTAGCCCCTGCGCCATCGGAATATCTAGCTGACGCGGAGAATTGGTGTTGATAATTGTATAGCAACAGGGTGTTTTCAGAAATGTATCTTCACTCATGCCTCTGAAAATACGCAGCATTTCAAAACTTTCTTCAACCTGAGGCGTGCCTCTGGAAAAGATATGCGGCACCTTGTCTGACAGGGTAAGCATTGCATCCATATTGGCATAATGTCTGAAAGCGGGTGCTAAATCCTGCATCTCGACAAGTGGTGGTAGCATATGCAGCGCATCAAAATACTGGGTGATCTGGATAAGCTCTCTGAAATCCTGAACAGTGCCGGGGCGCCGTCCTCTTATCCTGTCTGTAACATAGGGCGCGCCTGCCCCGGGCTGAAATACCAGCCTGCCCAGCTCAAGCGTGACATCACGATGTGCCGAGCCGCCCGCAAGGGTGATAGAACGCGGCGCAGTCGTCAGTGCAGCCTCCACCAGTTCGCGCCCGATAAACACCATTTCTGCCGCATCATCTACCCGCGCGCCTGCTGATTTCAGATATTGCCGCGCCTCCGGCAATAGCATCTTGATCCCCATCGTTTCCAGAATATCTAGCGCCTTTTCATGCATGGCGCTGATATAATCATCTGAAAACAGATTCATCTGCGGAAACGGATTTTTCAGCGAGGCTGTGCCAAAAGAAGCAGGTGCAGTAGCGGCGGCCTGACTAGCCTGTTGCCGCGCCTTTCTGCCGCCACGCATGCTTTTTGTTGGAGTATCAGACACGCCTCAGGCTCGCATGACAGCACCAGACGGATCATAAGGCGAGGCAGGGATAACACATGCCTTGCGCTCATTGCCGACCACATGCACTGACAGCTCGGTGCCTTCAGCACACAGATCAGTATCAACCAGCGCCATTGCCAGCGATCTGTCTATGGTATGGCCATATCCGCCAGATGTCACAAACCCTACCAGCTTGCCGTCAGACCAGACAGGCTCATAGCCTGATGCATCTGCATCTGACGCCTCTACTGCTAGCGTTACCAGCTTGCGTTCAGGGCCATTGCCATCACGCTCTGCTATTGCTGCTTCGCGTCCGATAAAGCCTTCCCTGTTCCAGTCAATCCATCTGTCCATGCCTGTCATGCCGGGGGTATAGCTCTGGGTAAATTCTGCTGACCAGATGCCAAAACTTTTTTCCAGCCGCAAGGAGAGCAGGGCATTAAAGCCATATTCACGGATATTTGCATCTGCCCCTGCTTCCAGCAATAGCCGGCGTAGACCAATATGATCGCCCATTCTGCAATTAATCTCATAGCCAAGCTCGCCAGCAACAGACAGCCTGCCAATATGGGTTTTATACAGCCCGACATCAAACTCACCGCATCCCATAAAGCCAAGCTTGTCACCTGCGCCTTCGGTTAGCTGGTTGATAACGTCACGCGATTTTGGCCCTGCCAGAGAAAAGCCTGTCCATTCTTCGCCCAGATCGCGCACCTGAACGCCGCTATCCAGATGCTGGTTAAACCAGCGCATATGCCATGCACGCAGATAATATGAACCCATAATCCAGAAGCGGTTATCGCCCCAGTTAAAGACAGTCAAATCGCCTTTCATCCTGCCTTCGGGACTTAGCATAGGCGCAAGTGATGCCTTGCCCGGCTTTGGCAGTTTGGATGCCATTATCTTTTCAAGCCAGTTTTGGGCATTTTTGCCTGTCACCTCAAATCTGGAAAAGCCCGAAATATCCAGCAGGCCGACATCACGCCTTACGGCCTTACATTCTTCTGCTACAATCTCAAACGCATTTGAGCGTTTTAATGACGGGGTTTCCTCAAACCCTTGAGGGGCAAAATAAAGCGGCACTTCCAAGTCCCAGCTATTGCCCCATAATGCACCTGCCTGTGTCATTGCATCATGCGCAGGCGCCATTTTAAGCGGCCTGCCAGCAGGCAGTTGCTGATTAGGATAGGTCATCACAAATCGGCGTGAATAGAACTGGCCTGTAGTTTCCTTGATATAGCGCTTATTTTCGGCGTAGCGGCCGTAACGCGCTACATCCATGCCATATACATCTGCCTCAGGCTCGCCATGTATCATCCATTCTGCCAGCGATTTGCCCACGCCGCCACCTTGCAGGAAGCCAGCCATCACCGCACAGGCGCACCAATAGCCCTGTTTGCCCGGCACAGGCCCTACCAGAGGGTTGCCATCAGGCGAGAAGGTAAAGGCGCCATTTACCCATGTTTTAACGCCTACTTCCTGAAGGCATGGGTATCTTTCAAAGCCAAGGGTTAATTCATTTTCAATTCTGTCAGTCTGCTCCTGAAACAGCTCCATGCCGTAATCCCACGGTGCGCCATCCATCGCCCAATGTTCATGGTCTATCTCATAAATACCAAGCAAGACGCCATTTTGATCCTGCCGCAGATAGGTAAAGCCTTCCAGATCAACTGTCATAGGCACTTCAAAATCCAGCGTTTCAAGCTCGGGGATGCTGTCGGAGATGAGATAATGATGCTTTAGCGGTGATACAGGCAATTCAATGCCAGCCATCCTGCCAACCTGTTTTGCCCATAGCCCTGCGGCATTTACCACATGCTCGCAGGTGATGGTGCCTTTATCGGTAATCACGCGCCAGCCATCAGATGTCTGCTCAAGTGCCTCTACCTTGGTATGTTCAAAATATTCGGCGCCTCTCTTGCGGGCGGCGATCGCATAGGCATGCACCGTGCCGGTGGTATCCAGATAGCCTTCTCTGTCTGCCCACATTCCGCCAAGAAAGCCCTCTGTTGACATAATCGGGTTCAACTCGCCTGCTTCTTCAGGGGTAACAAGACGGCAATCATCAATGCCGATAGACTGGAAGACGCGATAATTTGCCTGCAGCCACTCCCACCTGTCGGGTGTGCCTGCCATGGTCAGACCGCCTGTCATATGCAGGCCGATATTATGCCCGCTTTCTATTTCAATCTCTTTCAGAAGGTCAATGGTATAGGCTTGCAGGGCAGCAATATTCGGGTCTGCATTCAGCGCATGAATGCCGCCAGCTGCATGCCACGATGAACCTGCGGTCAGCACGGAACGTTCTAGCATACAGACATCTTTCCAGCCGAATTTGGCCAGATGATAAATAACAGATGCGCCTACAACACCGCCGCCAATAACAACAACTCTGTAATGTGATTTCATCTATCTTCCCCTGTGTGAACGGTTGATGGATGCGCTGTTATGTCGTGTGATCATTAACAGCTTCTGACCGTTCAGATAATGTTATTCTTTGTCTAGGCTATAGTCTAGAGGTGGCAAGCTGCAATACATTATCCAGCAAAGGACATAGGCTGTCGGATCACGGAAAGTTTTTGTGGAAAACCAGCCTAGAGAAAAGCGATCAGAGATAAGAGGACATACAAGCCAATCACCAGCGCGATACCTGCTTCCATCTTTGATAGCCTGATGCGGCCCAGCGTAACAAAGGGCGGGGGTGCAGGTTTCTGTCTCCCTCCAAAGCCCAGTTTGCGTCTAATGCGCTCAAACCCTGCCCAGACAAGCAAACAGATAATCACAAGACTAAGCAATTTACCGAACATTCTGATCTGCCTTGATATGGTGGGTGGAGAGGTAGCGCCTTTTCCTTCAGATATAAGCATAAAGAGAAGTATGTGACCAGCCTGTGCTGGCAGATAGCCAGAATATAGGAGTGATTTCTCTGCTTGGCATAATTTTTCTATCTGCGTAAGCTAATTCTGGCTGAGTAAGCGAAAGCTCTCTGAAATATAATTACAATACCGGACAGGGCTGTGAGACCACATAGGCTATTTTCATCTAAAAAGCGGGCGCTTCATGAGGGGCTGTATCCGCTGTCAAAGCTGGCACGCCAGCCAGATATGCCTGTGCTGGAGGGCTTATATACATCACCGTTAAGTTTTTCACGACCAGAGGCACCGCTGAATATCGTCAATGCCATGGCAGACCATCAGGCGATGATGGACACGATAAGAGATGGCCATGTCAATAAGGCCAGAGCAGAGATTCCGGACTGCCCTGAAGAACGTGCAAACCATATAAAATCCTTTGCCTATTTTCAGGATGCCTCGATGGCGGCGATTGGCGCGATACCTCAGGCGGCATGGCTTGAACAGCCTGTCACCAATCCAGATATTCACAGGCTGGCAGACGAGATCAGAACCCGCCAGACAAAGACACTTGCATCAGGCATCGATCATATTATGGCAGATTTGCGTGAATCTGTATCACATGACCAGCGCGCTGTTGGCCATCACCATACCGCTCTGGTGATACTTGTCGAATATTTCCGAGACCCCTATGAAGGCGAGGCTGGTACAGGCTGGCTTGAAGATGCGCAGGCGCATAGAGCCTGTCTGCTGGCAAGTGAAAATGCCATTGTGATATCCAACTATATCAGGCTGCTTGGATTTGATGCCAAAGCGCACACCCATACCGCCTCTGACCTGTGCTTGCAGAAGCTGGCGGTGGCGTCCGGCCTGGCATGGAATATAGATAAGGCCAACCAAAATAATGATGGCCAGAATAATGATTTCAGGGCATCTGCCCCCTTCATTGGCAAGCGGTTTGGGCTGGCGGTGGTCAGTACCGATATGGAAATGCGCCATGATTTGCCGCTTGCCCCCAAAGCCGACCAGCCACATTCTGTGTTGAACGGGATTGGCTGGAAACTTGGCACAGACAGCGCCAAATCTGCTTTTAATCAGGATCCGTTTGCCCGTAGAGATTACAAAGATAGCGCCCTGCCGCTTGAAAAGCTGAAGCGGGTAGATAGCCCGACCACCTATATGGATGAGGCGAATATTCCGCGCGTGCCTAAACGCACAGATATGTTTGCGCGGGCACAATTTGGCGATATGGGGCGTGATAACCAGAAAGCGGCAACCGCGGGCTACTATGCAATTAAGGCAGCACCATCTGCTGCTCAGCGGCGCGCACTGGGCGCTTTTGTGCTGTTACAGGATGGTGAGCCGCACTGCTCCCCTGCGATACAGATAGACCCGTCAGAAGCAGCAGATCATATCAAGGCGGCAAGCTATTTTCTGGGTGTGGATGCGGCAGGTCTGTCACGCTGTCCTGACTGGAGCTGGTATTCGCATGATGCGCGTGGTGATGTTCTGGTGCCGCCGCATGATCAGGCTATCAGCATGGTGATTGATCAGGGCTATGAGACAATGGAGGGCGCCTCTGGTGATGACTGGATTTCGGTCGCGCAATCCATGCGCGCCTATTTGCGCTTTTCCCTGCTTGGCGGTGTGATTGCCCGCCAGCTCAGGAATATGGGCTATCTGGCAAAGGCACATACGGTGCTGGATGGTGAGGTTCTGCAACCGCCGCTATTGCTGTTAAGCGGGCTTGGCGAGGTAAGCCGGATTGGCGAGGTTATTCTGCATCCCTATCTGGGTCCCCGCCTGAAATCAGGGGTGGTGACCACAAATCTGGTGTTTGATCATGACAGGCCAATTGATTTCGGGCTCCAGAATTTCTGTAATAATTGCCAGAAATGCGCCCGTGAATGTCCCTCTGGTGCGATAACCGCCGGCCCTAAAACAATGTTTAACGGTTATGAAATCTGGAAGTCTGACAGCCAGAAATGCACCAGCTACCGGATCACCACAAAGGGCGGTGCGATGTGCGGCAGATGCATGAAAACCTGTCCGTGGAATCTCGAAGGGCTGTTTGCCGAAGCCCCATTTCGCTGGATGGCCTCCAACATGCCGGTAATGGCAAAGGCGCTGGCCGGGCTGGATGATATGGCAGGGCGCGGTAATATTAACGAGGTTAAGAAATGGTGGTGGGATATTGCGCTTGCCGATGATGGCAGTTACCGGCCAGCCCCGCATCCTGTGAACAGACGGGGCATCAGCCCAAAGCTGGAAATAGCGCATGCTGATCAGACCATGGCGGTCTATCCTGCGCCACTTGCACCGCACCCATGGCCATATCCCTATCCGATGGACAGGGAAGCCGGAATTAAGGCCTATGAGCAGATGATTTCGGCACAGGAATATCAGACCCGCCTGCGCAACGGAGAGCGGGGGCATCTGCATATCTATGCCCAGGATACAGGCTCGCCTGTTCTGCCTGTTATCATCTCGCAAGTTGATGCGCTAACAGACACTATTTCCCGATATCAGCTTAGTCGGGAAGATGGAGGTGCCCTGCCGCCATGGACAGCCGGCGGGCATATAGATGTGGTGGTCGCACCGGAATATCTGCGCGCCTATTCATTATGTGGCAATCCGGCCGATACAGACAAATATGAGATAGCAGTGCTGAAAGAAGGTGAGGGCAGGGGCGGCTCGCGCCTGTTGCACCGTATCTTTACCACAGGCCGCAAGCTGTTTATCTCGCCGCCAGTCAATCATTTTGAGCTTGTTGAAGACGCAGACTATACGCTTTTGATGGGCGGCGGTATCGGCATTACGCCGATGCTGACCTTTGCGCACAGGCTGTATCAGCTTGGCAGGCCGTTTGAGATTCATTATTCGGTATCGTCTGCTGCCGAACTGGCCTTTGCAGATGAATGGGCAGAATTTGGTTGGGCAGACAGGGTGCATCTGCATATCTCGGAACAGGGAAGCCGGCTGGATGCAGACACGCTGTTTTCTGCCAGCAATAAACATGCGCATATCTATATTTGCGGGCCAGATGCCTATATGGCCAGCATCAGACAATCAGGTCTGGATGCCGGTTTTGAGGATGAGCATATCCATATTGAATATTTCTCGGTGCCCGAACAGCCAGACTATATCAATCTGCCCTTCAGGCTGAAAATAGCATCAACCGGTCAGGAAATCCCTGTCACGGCAGACCAGTCAGCCGCAGATGCCCTGAACCAGCATGGCTTTGCGATTAATGTTAAATGCGCTGACGGTCTGTGCGGCGTGTGCCAGTGCAGTATCATTTCAGGCGCGGTTGAGCATCGTGATTTTGTGCTGTCAAAAAGTCAGCAGAAAACTCGTATGATACTTTGTCAGTCACGAGCCAAAACAGAAGATAGTGAAATAGAGATAGAATTATAGTGGATAGATAAACATCAATTTAGTAGCGATCGCCTGTCTCAGCTCACGCTAAGTATATCGAATCTAGCCGCTTTTGAGTGGGCTTATCATATCCCGCAGTCGATAATAGCTGATAGCCAGTCTGGCAAACCATGGGGAATCTGAATCAAAGCCTCCGAAATAGAATGGCATAGACCGCATCGGCATCCGGGCAAAGGCACTTGTTGCATCTGTGCCCAGAATCATCATTGCGGCTTTCTGGCCCATCCAGCGTGCCCATACTGTGCCTGACCCGCAATAGCCGCACGGATAGATAACCCCGTCATGCACTGCCAGTTTGGGGGTCTGGTCAAACGGAAAGGCGACAAAGCCTGACCAGTAATGGTCAATCTGTGCATCTGCCAGTTCGGGGAATAATCCTGCCAGCCCCTCATGAAGCAATGATTTTGCCGCTTTATCTGTATGTTTCAGCCGTCTGCCGCCTAGCAGAATGCGGTTGCCATCAGGGGTAGGGCGGTAATAATAGCCAATCCGTCGCGCCTCGCCAAACATGCTCAGTTTCGGCATCAGGGCGCGCACCTGATTCCTGCCAAGCTGTTCTGTGACAATAATTTCGGAAATTACCGGCACAAGCCGGCGTTTCAGCCATGGCAAAGCCCTGTCTGTATAGGCGTTGGTGGCGGCGATAACATGCTCTGCTGTCAGGCTGTGATGTGCCGCTATCTGGTTACTGGCCACAAGCGTGAAATCTGCCCCTTCCCGCACCATGCCGGTTATCGCTGTCTGGGTGAATATTTTTGCCCCTGCCTCCAGGGCGATACGTTTCATTTCATGCAGCAGCTTGGCAGGGTGGATACCGCCTATATCATCGCGGAACAGCCCGGCTGTGTAATGGGTGCTGGCAGTGTAATCTGACAGCTCGGATGGCGGCACATAGTGCCCCTTCACCCCGTAACGTGCCTCGATACGCGCCAGCTCTGCTGTGATATTATCCTGATTATCTGTGCTATATAGCCCCACCATCCGGCCGCAATCATGATAATCGCAGTCGATATTTTCCTCTGTGATAAAGCGGTGCAGATCAGCGCGCGCGGCAAAGGATTCAGCTTCTATCGCATCTGCTTTTTCAGAGCCGAATCTCTTACATAGCTGATGATAGTCATATCTCAGATTGCCGCTTGTAATACCGCCATTTCTGGCAGAGGCGGCCTCTCCGATTTTGCCTTTTTCAATTACCACCACATCACGCCCTGCCCGTGCCAGCGTGATAGCCGCAGACAGGCCGGTAAAGCCTGCCCCGATTATCACAATCTCGGCATGGGCAGGCAGGTCTGCTGGCGGCAGGGCGGCGGGGGGTGCGGCTTCCCACCAGTAGGGGTTTGTCATCTCGCTCATATTTTTTTCTTTTTTTCTCTGATTAGTGCGGCTGTTGTGCGTCTGCAAGCAGGCGGGTCAGCCCGTATAGAATAGAGATATGATGCGCCTGATAGCCCAGCTTGTCAGCAATTTCTGACACGCCGCCCAGAAGCGCGTCAACTTCCAGCGTGCGCCCTGCCTCTATATCCTGAAGCATCGAGGTGCGCATTGCGCCCAGCTTGCGGGTGAGTTTGTTGCGTTCTTGCGGGGTAGTGTCAATTTCAATGCCTAGCTGTGCGCCAATATCCTTTGCCTCTGTCATAATATCGCAGACAAACTGATGCACCAGCTTGTCATCCAGAATCCTGTCGGTGGTTGTGCGGGTCAGCGCAGAGATGGGGTTCATCGTCATATTCCCCCATAATTTGAACCAGATATCTTTCTGGATAAAGGCGCTTGTTTCAACCTCAAAGCCTGCCTGTTTGCACAGGCTGGCACAGGCTTCAAGCGGCATGTCGATTTTGCGGCCGGGTCTGCCCAGAATTATCTTGTTGCCAGCCCTCAGACAGGCCACCCCCGGCTCTGCCACAAAGCTGGACATATGGATAACTGCACCGATAATCTGGCTGGTGGGCAGAAGCTGTCGCAAATTGCCATCAGGGTCAAGGGTGCGCAGGATTGTATCATCTGGCGCGCCCTCCAGATTATCCAGAAACCACCATGGAACGCCATTCATAGCAAGCACAATCTGTGTGCTGGCCGATATGTGCGGCGCGATTAATCTGGCTATTTCGGCAATGGCGGGCTGTTTCACCGCGATGATAATCATATCCTGTTCAGGCAGGTCTGCCAGCGAGGTGGCGACTGCTACCTCTGCAAAGATGCGCGGCGTATCTGGCTGGTCCAGCCCGACTCCCTTTTCGGCAATGGCCTGAAAGCTGTCATTGCGCGCTATTACCGATATATTCGCACCGCACTGTGCCAGCCTGACCGCAAAAATGGTACCGATTGCACCTGCGCCATAAATACAGATATTCATGACAAAAAAGCCCTCCTCAAAATTGACTTTTTTCGGATTAACACGCTAATCTTGTTGCTATCAGGTTAGTGTGTCAGGACGGTTATTTCAATC
>WTJO01000158.1 GCA_011524805.1 Alphaproteobacteria bacterium | reverse complement strand
CCATAATGATTTAGGCCACCTTGAAGAATTGCTTCAATCTGTGCCTGCTGACAGGCATAAAATTATTATTTTCGAATCTGTCTATTCCATGGATGGCGATACGGCTCCGATTGCAGAGATTGCCGCGCTTGCCAAAAAATATAATGCCATGACATATCTTGATGAAGTTCATGCTGTTGGCATGTATGGCGCAGAAGGTGGCGGCATTGCCCAGCGCGAAGGTGTCGAAGCAGAGATTGATGTTATTCAGGGCACGCTCGGCAAGGCATTTGGAGCTATGGGCGGCTATATCGCCAGTTCAGACGCGCTGTGTGACGCGATCCGCGGCTATGGTTCAGGCTTCATTTTTACCACCGCTATGCCCCCTGCTCTGGCAGAAGGTGCGCTAGCTTCTATCCGTCATTTGCGCCACTCGACATCAGAACGTGTGCTTCAGCAGAAACAGGCAGGCTATCTGAAACAGCTACTGGCAGACAGACAGCTTCCGGCTATGCCAAGCACAACACATATTGTGCCCGTGATGGTCGGCGATGCATCTCAATGCTCTGAAATCAGCTGGACGTTGCTTCAGGATTACGGACTATATATCCAGCCTATCAATTATCCAACCGTCCCAAGAGGGACAGAGCGGCTGAGAATTACGCCGGGGCCTTTGCACACAAACGAGATGGTTGAACAGCTTGTTGACGCGCTAGAGGCTGTATTTGCTCTGATTCAGCCGCCAAGCTATCAGCGTGACATGTCCAATCTGGTCAGGCGTGCCTAGGCTGTCACAGCCTTTAGCCAGTCTGAACCGGCATTTATTCGGGCGCGTATTAACTACGCTATATATAAAACCCCTTTTTTCTATCTGAGGACGTCAAGGATGAGCGTTAAAGCACTACCAGATGATCACCCTAGCTGGCCACGCCATGCCAAGACAGGATTGCTGCTTGTTAATCTGGGCACACCTGATGGCACAGACAAAACCTCTATGCGCAGATATCTCAAACAGTTTCTGTCTGACAGGCGTGTTATCGAGGTACCGCGTCTGCTATGGTGGCTTATTCTGAATCTGATTATTCTGAATGTCAGACCAAAAAAATCTGGTGCTGCCTATGATAAAATCTGGCTGAAAGATGATGCTGATGGCTCACCTTTGCGCAAATATACGCGTCTTCAGGCAGAATATCTGCAATCAGCCTTTGGCAAGCGAGATGATCTGATTGTCGACTGGGCAATGCGTTATGGCCAGCCCTCTATTCCGGACAGGCTAGATGCGCTTCAGCAGGCTGGCTGTAACCGGTTTGTGATCATACCGCTATACCCGCAATATGCCGCCTCTACCACGGCAACGGTAAATGACGAAGTGTTCAAATGGGCGCTAGCACAGAGATGGCAACCAGCTATCCGGACAGCGCCGCCATGGCATGATCACCCTGTCTATATTGAGGCGCTGGCACATTCTCTGGCGCGCGAGCTGGCTACCAAAGGCAATACAAAACCAAAAAAAGCGGCAAAGACATCAAAAACTGCGAAAGCAGGATGGCCAGAACATCTGATGGTGTCATTTCACGGTATCCCGTACCGGTATTTTGTGCAGGGTGATCCCTATCACTGTCATTGCATGAAAACCGCGCGCCTGCTGCGTGAACAGCTTAACTGGGACGAGAAAAAATTTCATGTCAGCTTCCAGTCCCGTTTTGGCTCTGAGCCATGGCTTCAGCCATATACAGATGAAACGCTGGAACGGCTAGGCGATGAAGGGGTTAGATC
Organism: Alphaproteobacteria bacterium; assembly: GCA_011524805.1. GTDB lineage: Bacteria > Pseudomonadota > Alphaproteobacteria > Puniceispirillales > Puniceispirillaceae > WTJO01. Next base: position 12,078 of record WTJO01000158.1, on the reverse strand, counting down.
GCTTGCGCTAATGGCGCCCGGATTTTCGGCAGACTGCCTTGAAACCCTTGAAGAACTGGCAATGGAAGGTCGCGAGAGCTTTGAAGAACATGGCGGTGGCGAATTTCACTATATCCCCTGTCTGAATGCCAGCGAAGAAGGCATGGAGGTTATCAGGGTGATTGTTGAAGAAAATCTGGCTGGCTGGGTAGATATCTCATCCTAACGTTCTCCCCCTCGTCTTAAGATCATTTCACTATCTGTTTCATGAAGCTGATTGACAGGCAGGTAGTGACTGGTTTAGTGTGTTTTTATTGAATGAACGTTCAATTAATAAAAACAGATAAGATATTACGTAATGGCCAGACGCACCGATATTACTGCTGCTGATACTGCGCTGAACATCCGCCGTGAGGCGGTGCGCCTGTTTGCCCAATATGGCTATGCGGCTGTGTCTATGCGGAAGATTGCCAGTGCTGTGGGGGTGATGCCGGGCGCTTTATATCATCATTTCCCAACAAAACAGGATTTGCTGATGTGTCTGCTATCCGAACATATGGAGAGGCTGCATATTGCATGGGACACCCATAAAGCGGATTGCAGCTTTGAGACGCTTGATGCCTCTGCCCAGCTATCATCCTTTATTGCCTTTCATATTCGATATCATATTGCCCTGCCTGAAGATGTATTTATCTCGATGATGGAATTGCGCGCGCTTGATGCTGGGCATTTTGCAAAGATCGAACAGTCCAGACATGCCTATGAGCAGATTGTAAAAGATATTCTGATGCGCAGCCCAGAACAGCCGCAGATGAAAATTGATGATGTCCATGTAACCGCCATGGCTATCTTGAGCATGCTTACAGGTATAACAGGCTGGTTTAATCAGAAAGGCCGGCTGTCAGAAGATGATATTGTTGCCTGTTACTGCCGGCTTGGCGCGCGGATGACAGGCCAAGAGCCAGCACATACGCAAAACCGGCAATTTGATACACACCTCACCCCCTCTCTTTCTATCAGGAGCTAGCCCAATGTTTGATTCATCCATGAATTTTAATCTTGGTGACGAGATTGACGCCCTTCAGACAACGGTGCGCCAGTTCGCAGCAAAGGAAATTGCCCCAAGAGCGGCCGAGATTGACCAGACAAACAGCTTTCCGCCTGATTTGTGGGAGAAGATGGGCGCATTGGGTCTGCATGGTATTACGGTTCCCGAAGCAGATGGCGGTGTCGGTATGGGCTATCTGGCGCATGTAATAGCGATTGAAGAAATAAGCCGTGCTTCTGCCTCTGTCGGTCTGTCTTATGGGGCGCATTCAAATTTATGTGTCAACCAGATAGCCAGATGGGGCACAGAAGAACAGAAAAGCCGTGTCCTTGGCCAGCTTATATCTGGTGCGCATGTCGGTTCTCTGGCGATGTCGGAGCCGTCAGCCGGCTCAGATGTGGTATCGATGAAATTATCTGCAGAAAAGCGCAATGACAGATTTGTGCTGAATGGCAATAAAATGTGGATTACCAACGCGCCAGACGCACAGACGCTGATTGTCTACGCCAAAACAAATAAAGATGCAGGCTCTCGCGGCATTACCGCCTTTTTGATTGACCGCGATATGGCCGGCTTTAGCACTGGCCAGAAGCTTGATAAGCTGGGCATGCGTGGCTCAAATACAGCAGAGCTGATTTTTGAAGAATGCGAAGTACCATATGAAAATATTCTTGGTGAGGAAAATCAGGGCGTTACCGTTCTGATGTCCGGACTGGATTATGAACGTGTTGTGCTGGCCGCAGGGCCTCTGGGCATTATGGCTGCGGCAATGGATATTGTGGTGCCCTATATCCACGAGCGGGAACAGTTTGGCCGCCCTATAGGCAGTTTCCAGCTTATGCAGGGCAAGCTGGCAGATATGTATACTACCATGAATGCCTGTCGTGCCTATGTCTATGCTGTGGCGGCGGCATGCGACAGGGGCGAGACCACCCGAAAAGATGCAGCTGGCTGTATTTTATATGCCGCTGAGAAAGCCACCCAGATCTCTCTTGAAGCTATCCAGTGTCTTGGCGGCAACGGCTATATTAATGACTATGCTACCGGCCGTCTTCTGAGAGATGCCAAACTATATGAAATTGGCGCAGGTACCTCCGAGATAAGGCGGATGCTTATCGGCAGAGAATTATTTGACGAAACAGCCAGCTAACCTGAGTTTTCAAGGATATTCAAGATGACCATTCTGTCACGTCCCCTCACCCTGCCTGATGCCGATAAACAGGCAAATCACGCGCAGATGATGGCCGCTATCGGCCGGATAGACACAAAAGCTGGCCAGATTCTGAAAGGTGGGTCTGAACGCGCACGCCAGCGCCATATCGATAGAGGCAAATTACTGCCACGCACCCGCATAGACAGATTGCTTGATCCGGGGTCATTTTTTCTGGAGGTCGGACTGTTTGCGGCAAGCGGATTATATGATGACGAGGTGCCCTCATCCGGCATAATTACAGGTATCGGGCTGGTATCAGACCAGCTATGCATGATTGTGTGTAATGATGCGACTGTCAAAGGCGGCACCTATTATGCGATGACAGTCAAAAAACATCTGCGCGCTCAGGAAATTGCCGAACAGAACCATCTGCCCTGCATCTATCTGGTCGATAGTGGCGGTGCCAACCTGCCCAATCAGGATGAAGTATTCCCTGATAAAGAACATTTTGGCCGTATTTTCTTCAATCAGGCGCGGATGAGCGCAAAAGCTATCCCCCAAATTGCGGTGGTGATGGGCTCATGTACCGCAGGCGGCGCCTATGTGCCCGCCATGTGCGACGAAGCGATCATTGTGCGCAATCAGGGCACGATTTTTCTGGCTGGCCCACCACTGGTAAAAGAAGCAACTGGCGAGGATGTAGATGCTGAAACACTGGGCGGTGCAGATACTCATGGCCGTTTGTCTGGCGTGGTAGATAAGGTCGCGGAAAATGATGATGAAGCGCTTGAGATGACTCGTCAGATTGTTGCCAATCTGAACAGGCCTGCCCTGACAGCGCTCGCTCAGAATTGTGCAGAACCTAACTTTGATGCTGATGAGCTGTTAAGCCTGATCCCTGCGGACAGCAAAACCCCCTATGATGTCAAAGATGTGATAGCGCGGATTGTGGATAATTCGGAGTTTGACGAATTTAAAGCTGAATTTGGCACCACACTGGTCTGCGGATTTGCCAGAATTAAAGGTATGATCACTGGCATTATCGGCAATAATGGGGTGCTATTTTCAGAATCTGCCCAGAAAGGCGCACATTTTATCGGGCTATGCTGTCAGCGCAGGATACCGATTATTTTCCTGCAGAATATTACCGGCTTTATGGTGGGCGCTTCTTATGAGGCTGGCGGGATTGCCAAAAATGGCGCCAAGCTGGTGGCCGCTGTTTCCTGTGCCGATGTGCCTAAAATAACACTTGTGATCGGCGGGTCTTACGGGGCAGGCAATTACGGGATGTGCGGGCGTGCCTTTAATCCGCAATTTGTATGGATGTGGCCAAATGCAAAAATTGCCGTAATGGGCGGCGAGCAGGCCGCAGGTGTGCTGGCCAGAATTAGGCGCGATGCGATGGCAAAACAGAAACTAGACTGGCCAGAATCTGAAGAAGAGGCTTTCAAAGCCCCTATTCTGGAACAGTTTGAAAGACAGTCTGATCCACTATATGCCTCAGCCCGTCTGTGGGATGATGGCATTATTGATCCCAGACAGACACGAGAGGTGCTGGCCTTATCGCTATATGTCTGTCTGCATGCCCCACAGCGTGACACCAGCTTCCCCGTTTTCAGGATGTAGGGGGGGTGATATGATAGAATCTATCTTGATTGCCAATCGCGGTGAAATTGCCTGTCGTATCATCAACACGGCACGCAATATGGGTATTAGAACAATCGCTATCGCTTCTGCCGAAGACAGAGATGCGCGTCATGGCCGCATGGCAGATCAGCTTATCCTGCTGGATGACGGCCCTGCTTCACAGAATTATCTGAATATCAGTGCAATTATTGAGGCGGCAAAGCATAGCAGGGCGCAGGCTATCCATCCGGGATATGGCTTTCTGTCCGAAAATCCGGAATTTGCAGATGCTGTGCGTCAGGCAGGTATCCGCTTTATTGGCCCGTCTGCTGATACCATCAGACAGATGGGGCTGAAAGATGAAGCCAAACGGCTGATGCAGGCGGCAGGAGTGCCCGTTGTACCGGGCTATCTGGGCGATGATCAATCAACAGACAGGCTGGCAGAGGAAGCTGAAAAGATAGGCTATCCCGTGATGATAAAAGCACGGGCTGGCGGCGGTGGTAAAGGCATGCGGCTGGTCACAGAGGCAGGGGCGTTTATCCCTGCGCTAGAAAGTGCCAAAAGAGAAGCGCAGGCAAGTTTTGGCGATGACCATGTGTTGCTGGAGAAATATATCTCTGAGCCACGTCATATTGAAGTGCAGATATTATGTGATTCCCATGGCAATGCGGTGCATCTGTTTGAAAGAGACTGCTCGCTTCAGCGCCGCCATCAGAAAGTCATTGAAGAGGCTCCTGCCCCTGATATGCCTGAGGCTATTCGTGCCACCATGACAAAAGCAGCGATTACCGCCGCACGCAGTATCAATTATGAAAATGCAGGTACTGTCGAATTTATTGTAGATAGTGCAAACGGGCTTAGCGAGACAGGGTTCTGGTTTATGGAGATGAATACCCGTCTTCAGGTTGAACATCCTGTTACCGAAGCGATTACCGGTATTGATATTGTAAAGGCACAGATTGAAATTGCCGCAGGTCATAGCCTCTCATTTACACAGGATGACATCACCATCACCGGCCATGCGGTAGAAGCACGGCTTTATGCTGAAACAGCAGAAGAAAATTTCAGGCCGGCACCAGGTATAATCCACAAGCTGGCACTAGCTGAAACAGCCGGAATCCGCATAGATAGCGGCATAGATAGTGGCGATAGGGTAAGCCCGTCATATGACCCGCTTATTGCCAAAATCATCTCGACAGCAGCCGACAGACTGACAGCGATGACACGGCGGGCAGATACGCTGAATAACAGCATCATTATCGGCACAGACACAAACAGAGCCTTTCTGGCGCATCTGGCAGAACATCAATGCGCCGAAGATGCGCCGCTTCATACAGGCGTGATAGCAGATAATCTGGCTTCGCTAACACAGACCAGACAGCCATCTGATGCGCTTGTGGCCATGGCGGCAATTGCGTGTCTGCCCTGCCCGTCCAATAGCTTTACAGGCTGGCGGCACTGGGGAGCAGGCGAAATACCCCTGTCACTTTCGATATCAGGCGAGCCGCTAAAACTGTCTTTGCTTGTTGGGCAAGACAGCTACAGCCTTCAGCTCGAAGACAGGCAGATTACGCTGGACAGCCCGCTTGCAAAAACAGGCAAGACTGGCCGGCATATCAGCTTTGTGATAGATGGCCAGCTTCATACCGGACAGGCCATATGGCATGCTGACAAGCTGGTTGTGATTTGTGATAGCACACAGGCCAGCTTTGAGACCTACTCAGCTATGACCACATCACGTTCAAATAGCCATGATGGCCAGATAACTGCCCCCATGAGTTCTGTGGTAAAAGCTGTTAACATCACCACAGGACAGCAGATAAAAACAGGAGATGTGCTGGTTCTGGTGGAGGCAATGAAAATGGAATACCCGCTTACCGCGCCATTTGATGGCATTGTCGAAGATATTTCCTGCGAGACAGGCGATGCGGTTACTGATGGCCAGATATTGATGCATATCTCACAACAGGCAGATGACAATGACAAAACAGATTGAACTGATTGAAGTAGGCCCCAGAGACGGCTTGCAGAACGAGCCCTCTCCGATTACTACCGAAGATAAGGTAACACTGGTGAATCTGTTATCCGAAGCTGGCTTTTCGACAATTGAAGTAACCAGCTTTGTCTCGCCAAAATGGGTGCCACAGCTTGCTGATGCACATCAGGTGATGACGCAGATTAACCGTAAAAAGGCAATTCGCTATATCGTGCTTACGCCAAACCAGCGCGGATATGATGGCGCGATTGCAGCAGATGCTGACGAGATAGCTATTTTTGCGGCTGCAACCGAAACCTTCAGCCAGAAAAATATTAACTGCAGTATTGAAGAAAGTCTGGCACGCTTTGAGCCTGTGCTGGCACAGGCACGTGCGCGTAACCTGCCTGTCAGAGGCTATATTTCCTGTGTTGTGGGCTGTCCTTATGAGGGTGATGTTGCCCCTGAGGCAGTCACATATATTGCAGACTGGATGCTGGCGCGCGGATGCTATGAAATATCGCTTGGCGATACGATAGGATGTGGCACGCCCCAGACCATATCAGCCCTGCTGGACAGGCTTACCGCAGATATTCCTGCTAAATTGCTGGCCGGCCATTATCATGACACAAATGGCCGCGCGATTGAGAATGTCATGACCTCAATCAACTTTGGGCTTAGACGATTTGACTCGGCAATCGCGGGACTGGGCGGATGTCCCTTTGCCCCCGGCGCAAAAGGTAATGTGTCAACCAACGCACTACATAACGCCTTGTCAGAAGCAGGCTGGCATACAGGACTGGATGCAGACAGGCTGTCGGACGCAGCAGAATTTATATCACGGCTAGTTACACCCAGATAGAGAGGGCGCGCTTATGTTTAATACATTTTCGGTCAGCACAGATGCAGATAATATTGCCAGACTATCTCTTGGCAGAGCAGACAGATTTCATGCAATCGATGCCGAGATGATAGCTGAACTAACTGATTTTTTTGATAATATAGCCGGAACATCCATTCGCGCCATCATAGTTGAGGCTGACGGCCCTCATTTCTGTGCAGGGGCTGATCTTAACTGGATGCAGGCACAACAGCAAAAAGACAGGCAGGGCAAAATAGACGAGGCCTGTTTGCTAGCCGATATGCTGTCTGTCATTAATCATTGCCCCTGCCCTGTGATAGCGCGAGTTCAGGGAAATGCCTTTGGTGGCGGGGTCGGGCTGATTTCGGTATGTGATATTGCCATCTGTGTGAGTGATGCCAAATTTGCACTTACCGAAGTAAGGCTGGGGCTAATCGCAGCCACTATATCACCCTTTGTGGTTGGCAAAATCGGCCATACAGGCGCACGTCAGACAATGCTGAGTGGAAAATCCTTTGATGCAGACACTGCCCTGCGACTGGGGCTGGTATCAAAAATTTGTCAGCCAGATATGCTGGATAACGCCATAGAGGCAGAAATTTCGGCCATTTTGAAAGCAGGGCCAGACGCGGTAGCTGCATCAAAAGCGCTTATTCACTCTCTGGCGCACACCTCCTCTGACCAGCATAGAGAGATAAGCGTTAATGCGCTCGCAGATTGCTGGGAGCGGGAAGAAACAAAACAGGGGATATCTGCCTTCTTTGCAAAGACCCCTGCCCCGTGGGTACCAAAAAACTAGCTGGAATGCCGGCTAGCAACTAGCCTATCTGGTCAAGATGCCATGCCAGCATATCTAGCCTGTCCTGTCCCCAGAACAGCTCGTCCCCAACCTTGAAGCTTGGTGCGCCAAACACACCTTCTTTAATGGCCAGCTGTGAATCAGCCGCAATCTCGGCTTGCAGACTCTCTGCCTCGGCCTGCGCAAGCGAGATAAGCGCATCTGCATCACATCCCGCTGCTGTTAGTGCCGCAGAAAGCGCTGATGCATCACCGCTATCCTGTTCTTGTGCCCATGTCATATTCAGCACAGTTTCAAGCACCTGCATAGCCAGTGCCGTACCCTGCCGTCTGGCGGCGGCAACAACAAGTCCGCCAAGCATGGAAGATGGCGGAAAATGGGCTGGCTGCGGGGTGAGCGGCAGATCAAGAAACTGGCTGAAGCGTTTTAGTTCCTGTAGGCGATAGGCAAGCCGTTCTGGCGCACGCTGCGGCAAAGGCAAGCCACCAGTTTCGGGAAATACCTGTCCCAGATCCATTATCTTCATATCTACAACCAACCCTCTGGACTGAACCATTTCGCGGAACCGTGCCGCGCCAAGATAGTTATAGGGGCTGACAGGAGAGGTAAAATAGGTAATCTGCTGGCTCATTAATTCTTCCTTTTGTGCTTGTCATTAAACCTGCTAGTCTAGCACCAGACAGGTATATATTCTGGATCAACAGAGGCGCGACAATAACATAATGCGCATAGGCTGAACATAATTAAAATTATCGCCTGATTAAAAATCTGGCGGGCGGGAAAACATCATACCAGAGGCAAAGATGACTGATACAGACACAGCATTGGCAGATTTAATTTGTCTTGATATGCACAAATTTGACCAGCCGGACTGGCGGGCACAACAACAGGCAATGCTGGCAGAAACAGGTGCGCTGGTGCTGTCCGGTTTTTTGCAAGCTGATGCACTTGCCCGCCTGCAAGATGAAGCAGAAGCAGGATTATCACATGCCTATTTCAATCCGCAGACCCATACTGTCTATCTGACGGATATCGACCCTGAGTTTGATGAAGCGCATATCCGCAACCGCCAGCTATTATCATCAAAGGGATGTATCTGTGATGACCAGATTGAAGCCGGATCTGTTCTGAAACAGATTTACCATCACCCGATATTCAAGGCTGGCCTATGCGATATTCTGGGCGAATCGGCATTATATCCCTATGCTGATACGCTATCTTCGGTCAACATCCACTATGCCAGAAAAGGTGAAGAGCTGAACTGGCATTATGATAATTCGTCTTTTGCCGTCACGCTTATGATCTCGCCTGCAACCAAAGGCGGACATTTTGAATATGTTCAGAATGTCCGGCAGGCTGATAAAGGTGAAATGGGCTTTGATGTTACACGCCAGATTGTAGATGGTGAACGGCCGGTCAAACGTCTGTCACTTGGTGCGGGCGATTTATGCCTGTTCAGGGGTAGAAACGCCCTGCATCGTGTCAGCCCTGTTGAAGATGACAGCACAAGACAGTTGGCCGTGCTTGCCTATAACAGCCAGCCCGGCATTAGCCTGTCCGATACAGCACAGAAAACCTTTTATGGGCGGATTGGCAGTACTGCCTAACCCTCAGCTACAGTCAGGTGTAGGCAGAAGCTCAATCTCGGTCATGCTTGCTTTTAGCGAGAAATCACCATAATCCACCTCGTAATAGGGGATCACGCCATTGGGCTGCATATGAAAGGTAATTTCATAATCAGGCGTTAGCTGTGTTGATGCAGGATCAAAATAGGCCACCTGAACTGGATAATAGGACTTCATTTCAAGCATATCGGACAATTTTGGATCATCTATCTTCTGTAATGTGCCAATCACCGTACTTGTACGCTTAAGCGATTTATCAGGTTCCGCGCCGAAAAAGATATTGGCAGAGAACAGCTTTTCGCCCTTTTCAGCACGCTCAAGGATAGAACGTGTATGCAGAACAGGGAAATATACATCATCTGGCAGGCTGGCAACACTGTCAGGGGCAAGCGAATTAAAGGCTTCGTTTCCTGCTGCGGCCGCATTTCGTGACGCATAGCCCATAAACTGTTTTTCAGGCTCATAGCTTGAGCCTTCATGCACCTCAAAGGAATAAAGGTTGCCAGTTTTATCTTCCCAGCTTTCAAAATGAGAGACAATGATAGCGCTATCGCCTGAGCCATAGCCAAATTCCAGCAAGTAATCTTCAGATGAAATCCAGCCATTACAATCATTCTTAATCTCGAATTTCACCTTGCCCTTGATAGAGGTCATCTGGCTGTCCTGTGTTGCCGACAGCAAATCCATCTCATATCGCGCCTGATGGGTAGATAATTCGGGAATAGCCGCCGCCTGCGCGGTTCCAGCTATCAAAATGGGCAAAACATATAATACCTGCCTGTGCATCGCATCACCTTCTTTCATCGTCCGGTCAACTCGCCTTATATGTCTATATAGGTCTGACATATGTAACGTCCAAGACTGGCCTGTTGTTTATTTGAGCATATTTGTGGTCTTTTCACCAGATGGTTTGCTATCCGCCCTGCCTTAGCCTACACTCACACCCATGAAAAAAGAATTAACCGTGATTACAAAAACCAGCGATCTGGACGACCTTATTTCGCGTTTTTCGGACAGTGAATTTGTTGCTGTAGACACCGAATTTATAAGAGAAACAACCTATTATCCCAAATTATGTCTTGTCCAGCTATCGAATGGCACCGAGGCATGCTGTATTGATCCGCTTGCCAGCGATATTGATTTAAGCTCGCTTTTTGCGCTGATGGAAAATGAGAATATCTGCAAAGTATTCCACGCCGGTAAACAGGATATGGAAATTTTTGTCTATCTGACAGGCAAAGTCCCAAGCCCTGTCTATGACACCCAGATTGCCGCAATGGTATGCGGGCTTGGTGAGCAGGTTGGCTATGACAGGCTGGTCAGCCATTTCTGCAATATCAATCTGGATAAAAGCTCACGCTTTACCAACTGGGCAGAACGCCCGCTATCTGACCGGCAGATAAGCTATGCTGTTGATGATGTGATTTATCTTGCAGATATTTACCCCCAGCTGCGCCAGAAGCTGGCCACAGGCGGCCGTGATAAATGGGTAGAAGCAGAAATGCGCAGTTTTGCTGATCTGTCCGGCTATATCACCGACCCAGACACAGCCTGGAAGCGCCTGAAACCAAAAAGCAAAAAGGCTGATTTTCTGACCCGCCTGAAATATCTGGCAGCTTGGCGTGAAACAGAGGCAAAAAAACGCAATATGCCACGTGGCCGCATTTTAAGAGATGATACGTTGATGGATCTGGCTGGCAGTAACCCGAAAAATGACAACCAGCTGAATAAAATCAGAGGCTTTCCCAAAAACCAGAATAATCCGTTCCGGTCTGACATTATCTCGGTACTAGGCAAGGCCGCAACAGATGACAGCATGATGGAAGTAACTGCCTCTGTTCGCAAAGATATCAAACCCCCTGCCGCAACCGTGGAATTATTGCGGGTATTGCTGAAACATGTAGCAGAACAGCAGGATGTGGCCTCACGGCTGATTGCCTCTGCCCAGCAACTAGATGATCTGGCCACTGGCAATCATCTGGATCACCCCTGCCTCAGCGGCTGGCGTCATGATATTTTCGGCAAGCAGGCTATGCAGCTGATAGATGGCAAGCTGGCGCTGTCTCTGTCAGGAAATGAGATTAGACTGACAGAAACTGGCTAGAAAGCTAGCCAGCCTCATATCGTCAGTATTTACGGGTTCGCGTTACCAGCACCACCATCAATCAGGATATTCTGGCCAACCAGATAGCCAGAATGGGCAGAGCAGATATAGGCACAGGCAAAGCCAAATTCGTCAATATAACCTAGCCTGCCCGTTGGATTACGCTCTTCAAGCATGGTGCGCACATCTTCGCGGGATTTATTCTGCGCCCGTGACTGCGCATCTATCAGCCCTTCAATACGGTCAGTATTAAACTGCCCTGGCAATAACCCGTTGATGGTAACATTATGCTGGGCAACCTGCCTTGCAACCCCTGCAACAAAGCCTGTCAGCCCAGAGCGTGCGCCATTTGACAGCCCTAATTGCGGGATAGGCGATTTCACCGATCCCGAGGTGATATTTACAATCCGGCCAAATTTATTATCGATCATCGGATCAATCACCGCCTTTATCAGCTCGATTGCTGTAAGCATGTTGGCGTCAAGTGCCTTAATCCAGTCGTCTCTGTTCCAGTCACGAAAATCGCCGGGGGGCGGGCCGCCATTATTATTGATCAGAATATCAACATGACCGGCTGTATCCAAGACGGCCTTGCGGCCATCTTCCGAGCTAATATCACAGGCGACAATATCAACAGATACGCCTGTTTCATCGCGGATAGCCTGAGCTGACTGTGCCAGCGTCTCTTCAGTACGCGCGCACATCACCAGATTAACACCTGTTTTTGCCAGTGCCCGTGCGCACCCTAGCCCAAGCCCCTTTGACGAAGCGCAGACAATCGCCTTTTTGCCTGTTAATCCAAAATCCAGCATCCAGTTTGCTCCTATAATCACTCGTTCAGATTTATGTTATTCTATCAAAATGACATGATTTCAGCACAAGGCAACCTCAACCGGAAAAATAT
>WTJO01000144.1 GCA_011524805.1 Alphaproteobacteria bacterium | reverse complement strand
ATATTAATGATGGCGAATTTATCGTTTTTGTAGGCCCGTCCGGATGCGGTAAATCCACCTTATTGCGAATGATAGCTGGGCTGGAAGATATTAGTGCCGGCGAGCTGAAAATTGGCAATGATATTGTCAATGATGTTGTGCCGGCAGAGCGCGGGGTAGCGATGGTGTTTCAATCCTATGCGCTATATCCGCATATGAGCGTGTTTGAGAATATGGCCTTTGGGCTAAAACAGGCACGCACCCCCAAAGACGAGATTGACAGGCTGGTCAGGGCGGCGGCCGACAGTTTGCAGATTACCGACTATCTGGACAGGCTGCCAAAACATCTCTCAGGCGGCCAACGCCAGAGGGTAGCTATTGGCAGGGCGATTGTCAGAGATCCCAGAGTATTTCTGTTTGACGAGCCGTTATCCAATCTGGATGCAGCCTTGCGGGTGCAGACCAGAATCGAGATCGCCAATCTTCACAAGCGCCTGTCTGCGACCATGATTTATGTCACGCATGATCAGGTAGAGGCCATGACACTGGCTGACAGGATTGTGGTGCTGAATAGTGGCAGAATTGAACAGGTTGGCACGCCGCTTGAGCTGTATAACGCACCGGCAAACAGATTTGTGGCCGAATTTATCGGCAGCCCGAAAATGAACATCCTGCCTGTTGTGGTACAGAATAACCAGCTTTGTCTGGGTTCTGGCGTGGCTGTCCGTGCCGATATAAAAGGTACAGCGAAGATAGGCGCAATTGGCATCCGTCCAGAACATCTGGTGCCGGCCAGCAAGGCAGATGCGCAATTCTCGGGTCCTGTCACCCATATCGAGCATCTGGGGGAATATTGCCTTGCCTATCTGCGCATAAATGAGGATGAGACGATAACTGTAAAGCTGACTGAAGAAGATGCAGATAAGCTGGCAGATCATCTATATCTGCGTGCCATGCCAGATAAGCTATATTGCTTTGATTCAGATGGCACGACACATTTTGCATAGCTATCTTCTGACTGTTTCATGGTGAATTACACTCCTAACATCGGCGTCTGCTATTATCCTGAACATTGGCCTGAGGACCAATGGCAAAGTGATGCAGAACGCATGGTACAGGCAGGTATCTCACAGGTCAGGCTGGCCGAATTTAGCTGGTCAAAAATAGAGGCGCGGCGCGGTGAATTTAGCTGGGGCTGGCTAGACAGGGCGGTCGAAATTCTGGCGCAGGCGGGATTGTCAATTACCATGTGCACCCCGACCGCCACCCCGCCTAAATGGCTGGTGGACGAAATGCCGGATATGCTGGCATATGATGCAGATGGCCGGCCGCGCGGCTTTGGCTCGCGCCGTCATTACAGCTTTGCCCATAAGGGCTATCGCGGTGAAAGCAGACGCATAACCCGCCTGATAGCTGAGCGCTATGGCCAGCATCCGGCTGTTACCGCGTGGCAGACAGATAATGAATATGGCTGTCATGACACGGCGATAAGCTGGTGTCCGGCGGCACGTGACGGCTTCAGGCTGTGGCTGGCAGACACATATCAGACAATTGACAGGCTGAATGATGCGTGGGGGACTGCCTTCTGGTCGATGCGCTATGCCAGCTTTGATGAGATTGAGCTACCACATCTGACTGTCACCGAAGCTAACCCTTCTCATACGCTGGATTTTTACCGCTTCTCGACAGAAATGGTCAGACAGTTCAATGCCGAGCAGGTTGATATTTTGCGCCAGTTAAGCCCCGGCAGACCAATCGCACATAATTATATGGGCATGTTCGATCAGTTTGATCATCGTCCTGTTGCGGCCGCGCTGGATATTGCCTCATGGGACAGCTACCCGATTGGGATGTTGCAGAATATGGCATCTGTCGGTGCGCCTGATACAGATATGCTGACAGATTGCCTTAGAGTTGGCGATCCTGATTTTCAGGCCTTTCATCATGATCTGTATCGGGGCATGGGGCGGCTTTGGGTGATGGAACAACAGCCCGGCCCTGTGAACTGGGCGCGCACAAATGCTGTGCCTGCTGACGGGGCTGTGCGGATGTGGAGCTTTGAGGCGGCGGCACATGGCGCCGAACTGATAAGCTATTTCCGATGGCGGCAGGTGCCGTTTGCGCAGGAACAGATGCATGCAGGTCTGTGCCTGCCAGATGGGCGTGATGCACCTGCCATGAAAGAAGCAAAGCAATTTATTGACGAGGCCGGCCAGCTTAGCTGGGATGCACCATCAAGCGCAAAAATTGCTCTGATATATGAATACGAGGCAAGCTGGATGGCTGCACTTGACGGGCAAAGCGCTGATTTCAGCCATCTGCGTCTGGTGCTGGATGTCTACAGGGCGATACGTCAGAATGGGGGTTCTGTTGATATTGTCGGTTCTGCTGCGGATTTATCTGGCTATAGCCTGATTATCGTGCCTGCGGTGATGACAGTATCTGACAAGCTGGCTGACGCATTGCATCAAAGCACCGCCAAGATATTTATGGGGCCGCGCACAGGCGCAAAAACAGCCAATTTCCAAATTCCTGCAAACCTGCCGCCTGGCAATTTGCAATCGCTGGCAGGATTTGTGATTGAACAGATAGATGCATTGCCAGCTAATCAGCCTGTTAGCTGTAAATGGCGTAACCATGCAGGCAGGCTGCATATCTGGCATGAGCGTGGGCAGCTAATGACGGGCGCTTCAGCAGAAGGCGAGACAGAGTCAGGTCTGCCGTTGCTGATACATAATGACAGGACAAGCTATCTTACCGGATGGGTAGAAACAGGGCTGATGACATTAATCTGTGCAGAACAGATGCGCGATGCAGGCCTAGATGTCCATGAAATGCCAGAATATCTTCGTGTCAGGCAATCTGGCGATATGCTGATATTCACCAATTACGGCCCCCGGCCTGTTACAATTCCGGACACATTTTCAGGCCGTCTGCTACTGGGCGAACGCATCCTGCCACCGGCAGGGGTGAGTATCTTGTCATCAGATAACTAGCATTATGACAGGGCAGGTATCCAGCCCTTATGCGCGTCAAGCAATTCATCTACCATTCGCCAAATCTGATCAAGATTCAGCTCAGCTGATGTATGCGGATCAAGCATGGCGGCATGATAGACAGCTTCTTTTTTATGCGACACAATGGCATCAACAGTAAGCTGCTGGACGGTAATATTGGTCTGGATCAGTCCAGCCAGATGGGCTGGCAGAGCGTCAACCCTGCGCGGCACAATGCCTGATTTACTGACATCGCATGGCACCTCAACACAGGCATTTTCGGGCAGATTGGCGATCAGATTCCTGTTCAGCACATTGCCGTAAATCACATCTGGCGTGTCTGTTACAATAGACGAGATAATCCGCGCTGCATATTCAACAGATTTCTCGCATACCGGTTTGGTATCTGACAGAAGCTCTGCTTCCTGTTCATCCCATTCGGCCATCTGTTTTTCGCATCTCCTGATATATTCATTGATCGGAATATCAAATTCTGCAAGCAATTCCGGCTGACTATTTTTAATGAACCACGGCGTATATTCGGCAAAATGCTCAGATGATTCTGTCACAAAATAGCCTAGCCGTTTCAGCACCTCATAGCGGACATGATTGGTGCAGCCATCCCAGTTAGGGCCATAGGCGCGTGGCTCGACCAGCTTATGCAGTCGTGGATATAGATCTTCCAGGCTGCCATCTGCATGACGTTTTTCAAAGCGTGTATAGAAGGCAACATGGTTAATGCCTGCACAGTCATAATCAATATCTGCCAGCTCTTCACCTAGATCGCGTGCAAGATCTGCGGCGGTACCCTGAACAGAATGGCACAGGCCGACATATTTCAAATCTGGCAATAGATGTGAAAGTGCCAGACAGTTAATCGCCATCGGATTAACATATTGCAGCATCCATGCATCCGGACATAGCTCCTGCATATCTCTGCCAATATCTGCCAGTACCGGTGCGGTGCGCAGACCGCGCATTATACCGCCAATTCCGAGCGTGTCGGCTATGGTCTGTTTCAGGCCGTATTTTGCAGGGATTTCAAAATCAATCACTGTTGAGGGTTTATAGCCGCCTACCTGTATCATCACGATCACAAAATCGGCGCCCTTAAGCGCTTCACGCCTGTCTTGGGTTGCGGAGATGGTCGGCGAGACCGGCAATACTTCTGATACGCTCTGGGCTACCAGTTTTGATGTTGCAAGACGTTTTGGGTCAATATCCTGAAGCACGAACTCACACTCTGCAAATGGCTTTTCGAGCAGAATATCAGTTAGAATATTTTTCATGAACACGGTAGAACCCGCGCCAATCATAGCAATCTTTGTCATTACGTTCCCTTTTAACTTACCGTCTTTGCTATCCTTTATTGGCGCCGAGGGTGAGGCCGGCGATGAAATGCCGCTGCATGATAAAGAACATCAACACAGGCGGAATGGCAGCTACGATTGAGCCTGCCGAAATCAGATGATAGGCCGCAATCCATTGCCCGTTGAGCGATTTCAATCCTGCGGTAACCGGCATGGCGTGCTGACCCTGGATTAGTACAGTTGCCCAGAAATAATCATTCCAGATAAAGGTAAAAATCAGCACACATAATGCGGCGATAGCAGGTCTTGTAAGTGGCAGAACTATCTTCCAGAAAATCGTAAATTCGGACGCACCGTCAATTCTGGCAGCTTCAAATAATTCATGTGGTAGGGCGCGGATAAAATTACGCATGAACAAGGTACAGAAGCCTGTCTGGAAGGCCACATGAAACATCACAAGGCCAGTCACAGTATCATATAGACCTAGCTGGAAGGTCAGATCACGCACGGGGATCATCAGAATCTGAAACGGAATGAAATTACCAGCAACAAAGATGAAAAATAACAGCAAATTGCCTTTGAACTGGTAGGCAGCAAGTGCAAAGCCGGTCATACAGCTAAGCGCAACAGCGCCAATCATCGTAGGCACGGTTATCTTGAAGCTGTTGATGATGAAGTCAAACATCGGCGTGTTTGTAAACACATCATGCATATTGGTTAAAAACATCCATTGCGATGGCAGACCCCATAAATTGCCGGCAGTAATATCCCCCGGCCCGCGCAATGCGGTCAGCATCACCCCAAGCAGGGGAATAAGCCATAATATCAGCGATGCCGGCAGAATTATGCGATAGGCAGAACGGGTCACAATGGAGGTGCGTTCAATCGGGGTTGGAAACATATCTTACAGCCCCCTTTGCTCGTCACGATACATGCGGAAAATAAAATACAGAATATAGACCAGCATGATCAAAAACAGGATGGTCGCTATCGCAGAGCCATATCCCATCCGGTAGCCATATTCGCTTAGCGCCTGTTCAAACATGAAATAGGCCAGCACGTTAGACGAGCCCCATGGTCCGCCTTGTGTCATAATGGCAATCATGTCAAAACTGCGCAGGGCGCCAATTACGGTAACCACAATCGCAATAAAGGTTGCGGGGCGCAATTGCGGCAGGATAATGTTCCAGAATAGTGCCCAGCCTTTCGCGCCATCCAGCCGGCCAGCTTCTATCTGGTCTGCGCTGATATTGTTCAGCCCTGTGAGATATAGAATCATGCAATAGGCAATTTGCGGATAAAGCCCAGCAAAGATGATTCCGTAGGTGGCATAATCTTCATCTGCCAATATTGCCCATCCATCCCAGCCCATAAGGGATAGTAACGGTGCTATCACACCGTAATTTGGCTCATAAAACCATGTGAAAATTAGACCGATAACGGCCTGTGATATCACGAAGGGAAAGAAGAATAATGATTTGATCAATCTGATGCCAAATACAGTCTGGTTCAGAAAAAGCGCAAGTCCCAGCCCAATAGGTACGGCAAGCATAAAGCAGATTAGCCAGCGCACATTATTCCATAAAGATACATAGAATTGTTCGTCATCCATCAATTCGACATAATTGGCAACCCCGACATAGCTTGCCGGAGATAGGCCGTCCCATTCATAAAATGAAATCGAAATTGACTGGAAAATAGGTGCGATCACATAAATGGCAAATAACATGCCACCGGGCGCCAGAAACAGCCATGGCGTTATTCTGGCCTGATGCCGCTTCCACCAGCTAGACCGGTAGCTATGCGCAGAAAATTCTGAGATCGGGCGGTTCATGTGCAACCTGCTACCAGATGATGCTAATTATGTTCTAAATAAAAAACCCCGGAGCGCATATTCTACGCTCCGGGATGCTAATAGAGTTACTTGTAAACGCGCTGGCGAGTCTTTTCCAGACGCTCAAGAATCTTCTGGCGGCGCTCAGGCTTCACCATATATTCCTGGAAGCCTTTCATGCCCTCTGATGCCATTTCAGCAGGTGCATCACGGTCATAGAACTGTGCCATTGCATAGGCATTATTCAGCATCTCGTTACCTGCCTTCAGGAACTTGTCATCTGCTACGGCAGAGCCGCTATTGATCGGCAGCTGACCCAGAATCTTGTTCACTTCTTCCTGAACATCAGCACGTGCCATGAAGATCAGGAAACGCTTTGCGTCAGTCTTGTTCTTTGCCTTTGACGGAATATGCACTGTGTCTGTTGGTGCTTCTTCAGCCATTGGCAGGCCAGGTGTGATCTCAGGGAACTGGAAGAATCCAAGCTGGTCATCTGTCAGACCTGCTTCACGCAGAGGTGCAACCGCAAAGTTACCCATGACATACATAGCAGCTTCGCCCTTCACCATTGGTGTCAGTGCTTCCTGCCAGCTATAGGCGGCGTGGTTTTCGATGAAGTAGCCAGGCTTTACCAGACGGTCCCATGCATCAAACACGGCATTCACACGCGGGTCTGTATATGGAATTTTACCATTGGTCAGATCCATGTGGAATTCATATCCGTTCACACGCAGATCCAGATAGTCAAACACACCGGCAGTAGTCCACAGGTACTTCGAACCGATTGTGATAGGTGTAACACCATTTTCCTTCAGCTTTGCACAGGCGGCAACAAATTCGTCAAACGTCTTTGGCACGGCAATGCCCAGCTTTTCGAAAATATCCTTACGGTAATATACACCCCACTGATAATAGGTGTATGGCACACCCCACTGGCGGCCGCCAATAGTCATTGATTTCTGTGCATGTGCCATGCTGGTTGACAGTTCACCATCATTCCAGCCGCCACCCTGTGCCCAGATGTCAGATACATCTTCAAACAGGCCAGCTTTCACAAATGGACGCATGCGGTTACCAGCATACCAGTTAGCAACATCAGGCGGGTTGGTGTTCAGGAAGTTTCTAATAGACTGCTTATACCCTTCATGGTCAAACAGGTTCCATTCTACAGTAACATCAGGATTTTCAGCTTCGAATTTTTTGATAATCATCTCGAAGGCTTTTTTTGGCGCAGGGTCAGAAGTATCAGTGTTGATCACCAATGTTCCTGCGAAGGACGCTGTAGACAGGCACAGGCCTGCCATGGTCGCCCAGGCTGTTAGTAATTTTTTCATGTCCATCCTCCCATGAAATCGTCAATGTCAGTTTTGTCTAAACAACTGCTATTAGCACAAAACATGTTTTCAGATTGCGCACATGTACCACATGCGTTTTCTTTGATTATCAAAACCAAAATTTGATGGAGAGGCTTCCGTCAAACTGCATTATTTTTCCGGTATTCTCATATTTTATCTTTATTCTTTGTGAAAAACAGACCACATTAGAAAAATGAACGGGTTGGAAATATTAGATATCAAGCAATTCCCCGAAGGGTTTTTCATGCAGCACCATATGCCGAAGGTGATGCTTGAAAATCATTCGCATAATCATGTTGAAATTTTACTGCCTGTCGGATGCGATCTGATCTATCAAACCCAGATGGGGCCGGCAATCGCCAAGGACAGACAGGTTAGCGTATTTTGGGGACAGATTCCGCACCGGCTTAGCCAGATAGACAGAACAGGTGAGCTATATATTGCCAACCTGCCTTTGCCAGAACTGTTATCATGGTCGATGCCTGACAATTTTTTGTCTGCTCTGTTTACAGGTCAGGTGATCAGTTCTACCAGCATTGTCGAGGCAGATATTCTGAATTTCCGGCGCTGGCATCGTGATTATCATTCGATGGAAGCAAAGCTGATCCAGATTGCCAGACTGGAATTGCAATTGCGGCTGCGGCGCCAGTCATTTGATGGCTGGCATATGGGTGATAATGCCGATACGAACGCAGACAAGACAGGCCATAAAAGCTCTCAGCATGTGCATAAAATGATCAGGTTTCTGGCCGAACATTATACCAGCCCGATAACCGTAGAGGATGTGGCCAATGCGGCGGCCATTTCGTCAGGATATGCGATGGGCGCTTTCAAAAAATCCCTTGGCCAGTCCATTGTCAGCTATCTGAACCAGCTACGCCTGCACCATGCCAAGGTCGCGCTGATTGACAATAACGAGAAGGTGATAACCATCGCCCTTGATTCGGGCTTTGGCTCGTTATCCAGATTTTACGAGGTATTTATTGCAGATACAGGCAAAACACCTCAGCAGTTCAGGCGTGATCATAAACGCTGATGCAGCCTGTCTTCTCTGACCCCCAAAAACATACTCCATGCGATACGGGTCGTATCTGATGCAGTTTGCGGCTTAATCGTTTTACTGATTTATGATAACTCTGCCACCATCAGACCGAAATATGATAGCTGGTACGTGAGTTAGGTATATAGGTGGGATGTTGATATGAAGGCCGCAATTTGTAGACAGTTCAGGGCGCCGCTAGAGATTGAAACAGTAGCGATTGGCAAGCCTGATGCTGGTGAAGTGAAAATCAGCATTGATGCGGTGGCGATATGCCATTCTGATGTCAGCTTCATCCATGGCTATTGGGGCGGGGCGCTGCCTGCCATATATGGTCATGAGGCGGCGGGCACGGTGATCGAGATAGGCAGCCCATCATCTGAATTTGGTAAAGGTGACAGAGTGATCGTCACCTTGATGAGATCATGTGGTGGCTGTTCTGTCTGTTCAGGCGGTGCAGAGGCATTGTGCGCCATACCACCTGCCTCTGGTGAGGGCGCGACTGCCAGAACAGAAGATGGCGAGGCTGTCTGGTCTGCGATGCATACGGGCGCTTTTGCCGAACAGGTGATTGTGCATGAACGCCAGATAGTCCGCCTGCCAGATGATATGCCATCTGATATTGGCGCGTTAATCGGTTGCGGTGTTATCACCGGCTATGGCGCTGTCAGGCATGTTGCCAAAATATGCAAAGGCGAAACAGTTGCCATTGTCGGGTGCGGCGGTGTCGGGGTGAATGCGATACAGGCCGCTCGCATTGCCGGTGCCTCTATTATCACGGCGATTGATACAAGCCCCTCTAAACAGGCTATTTCCAGACAGCTTGGCGCAACAGATTTTGTGCGGCTGGCAGAAGATGCAGATTATGAAAAGGCCAGAGCAGTCACAGATGATACAGGCTATGATGCTGTGCTGGTTGCGGTGGGATCTGCATCTGTGATTTCAAGTGCGCTCCGCCTATTAAAGCCGGGCGGGCGGCTGGTAGTGATGGGTCTGCCGCCATCTGGTGACATGTCCGAGATTGAGATGACCAATCTGGCAAGCTATGGCCAGACCATTATCGGCACAAAAATGGGCATGGCGCAGATAAGACAGGATATTCCGGAAATTATTTCGCTATATCGCGAGGGCAAATGGGTGCTTGACGAACTTATCTCCGGACGGTTTGATTTTAACCAGATTAATGATGCGATAGCCGCAGCCCAGCAGGCTGAAAATGTGCGTATTATTGTTACGATGAGATGAATACAGACGAGCATTAGATGAAACTGGATAGATGTGACAGCTTTGTGGTTGGTAATCCGTCGCCCGGAATAGGTGGCCGTTATTTCATATTTGTCAAGCTGACAACACAATGTGGCATCACAGGATGGGGCGAGATATATAATGCCAGCTTTGGCCCGCATCTGGTGGCGGCCATGGCCGAAGAGGTGTTTGCGCATGAGATGGCTGGCGAAGACCCGTTCCAGATTGAAAAAATCTGGCGGCGCGTCTATAGCAGAGGCTTCTCTCAACGTCCCGATATTTCCCTGATGGGGGTATTAAGCGGGCTTGAGATTGCCTGTTGGGATATTATTGGCAAGGCCACAGATCAGCCTGTGCATAACCTGCTTGGTGGCAAATTGCATCAAAAGCTCAGAAGCTATAGCTATCTCTATCCGCCTGAAGGCGCAGACGCAGAAACATTCTATGCTGACCCTGATGCCTCGGCAGAGATAGCAGAACGCTATATTCAAGAAGGGTTTACAGCTGTTAAATTTGATCCTGCCGGCGCGTACACCATTTTAGACCCGCATATGCCAAGTCTGGAGGATATTGACCGCTCAGAGCAGTTTTTGCGTGTCTTAAGAGAGGTTGCAGGGGCGCGGGCTGATTTGCTGTTTGGCACTCATGGGCAATTTTCTGTTGCAGGGGCAAAGCGGATGGCGGCGATGATGCAGACCTATGACCCGCTATGGTTTGAAGAGCCAACACCGCCTGAACGGCCGGAGATGATGGCACAGGTAGCGCGCGCTACCTCAATTCCGATTGCAACAGGCGAAAGGCTGACCACAAAATATGAATTTGCCCGCATTTTGGAGACTGGCGCTGCCTCTATTTTGCAGATGAATCTGGGACGTGTAGGCGGACTGCTTGAAGCTAAGAAAATTGCCGGCATGGCAGAGACATATTATGCCCATATCGCTCCGCATCTTTATTGCGGGCCGATTGTTGCGGCAGCAAATATCCAGCTTTCTGCTACCTGTCCGAATTTTCTGATTCTGGAATCAATCCGGACATGGGGCGGGTTTTATGCCGAGATTCTGACAGAAAAAATCGACTGGCAAGATGGCTATGTGATTGTGCCAGACCGCCCCGGCATCGGCTTTGAAATTGATGAAGCGGTTGCGCTAGCGCACCCTTATCATGACACGCATTTGCATCTGAATATGCATGAAGACAGGGCGTAATGCCTGCTATCTATTTTGATGCGGCAAGCGTGTTTATGATCAGCTCAAGATTATGGGTGAACATGGCAAGATAGGATGTTGCTGGCGAACCCCTGACAGAAAGCGCGTCAGAATACAGTCTGCCACCTATCTGCAGGCCTGTCTCACGGGAAATCTGGGTAATCAGGTCGCTATTGGCGATATTTTCAACAAATAGCGCGCCTGCGCCTGTTTCATTCAAAAAGCCTATCAATTTGGCCAGCTCTTTTGCGGATGGCTCAGCCTCTGTGTCTATGCCTTGCGGTGCCAGAAATGTCAGCCCATATGCATCAGCCAGATAGCCAAATGCATCATGTGCTGTGACCACAATCCGGCTGTCTGCTGGCAGGCTGGCAATATCTGCAAGGGCGCGCCTGTGAAGCCTGTCCAGTTGTGCGCGATAGGCATCAGCATTCTGTTTGAATATGGCGGCATCTTCGGGGCTGGCGGCAGATAGCGCAGCCTCGATATTATCAACATAGATAATGGCATTAGAAAGCGCATTCCATGCATGCGGGTCAATTTCGCCCTCAACCAGAAGCGGGGTTATGCCTGTTGTTGCAACAGCGATTGCCGCGTCTGTGCCTGAGGCGTCAATAAGCTTGGCAGACCATGTCTCAAACCCCAGACCGTTGACAATCACAAGATCGGCCTCAGATACAGCGACAGCATCACCTGTGGTAGGCGCATAAAGATGGGCGTCAGCATCTGGCCCGACAATGGTGGTCACTGTGGCTTTATCGCCTGCGACCTGTTCGACCATGTCACCAAGAATGGAAAAGCTGGCAACAACATCCAGTTTTGCCCATGACGGACAGGCAGATAGAAATATCATCGCAAGGGCGGCTATCACGCCAGATAGATATTTCATATTATTTCCCCTCTAAATTGTTATTTCCGCACTATGCTGCCGCGCAACAGACCAAGCGGGGCGCAAAACAGGCTGATGAAAAAGATACAGCCGGCAACAAGCACAATAGCTGGTCCTGTGGGGACATTGCTGAGATAGAATGACAGGATAAGCCCTGCCCAGCAGCTAAGCAGTGCAAAGATGAAGGTCAGCAACAGATAGCCTGTGATGGTAGATACCCAGTAGCGCGCGGCGGTAGCTGGCAGGATCATCAGACCAACCGCCATCAATGTGCCCAGAGATTTGAAGGCGGCAAGCAGATTAAGGACAAGCAGAAACATAAACCATTGCTGGACCAGCCCTAGATGGCGCGACTGGGTTTCAAAAAATACAGGATCAAAAGTTGCGCTGATAAGCGGACGAAGCATAATGGCAAAGCTGAACAGCGTAATCGTGGCGATCACCCCTATCAGCACCAGCGTATCATCTCCGATGCCAAGGGCAGAACCAAACAGAAAACTTTTTAGCGGCACAGCAGAGCCTGCGGCAGACAGAATGAAAATCCCCAGCGCCAGCGCAATAAGATATAGCGAGGCAAGAGAGCCATCTTCGCGGATAAGGGTGCGGCGTGCCAGCATCGAGGTAGCCAGCGCAACCACAATGCCGGCGATCATCCCGCCAGTTATCATTGAGATAACAGATAGCCCGAACGCAACAAAGGCGATCACAATCCCCGGCACAATCGCATGTGCCATGGCTTCACCTGCCAGAGATAGCCTGCGCAACACAAGAAACACACCGACAGGTGCAATCGAAATACTCAGGATAGAGCTAGCGACAAGCGCACGCTGCATAAAATCATAGGCTAGCCAGTCAAACATCACACTCTCCGGCACTTTCTGGCAGAGATAACAGGCTGGCCTGAGCCTCTGTGATATAATCATGAGACAGAAGATTCTGGCGGGTGATAATTTGCGTTGTCTGACCAAAACGGGCGCGATGTCTGCCAAGAAGCAGACAGCTGTCAGATAGCGTCATTACAGCAGATAAATCATGAAGCACAATCAGGATGGCGCGTCCCTCGGCCCGCCATTGTTGGATAATCTCGACAAGCTGCGCCTGTGTTGTCTGGTCAATGGCTGAAAACGGTTCATCTAGCAACAGGATGGGCGCATCCTGAACAATGGCACGGGCGAAAAAACAGCGCTGAAGCTGGCCTGATGAACATTCAAATAAGGGTCTGTCTGCTATCTTTGCAAGTCCGGTGCGCGCAAGCGCATCATCAATCTGCCGTGTTTTGGCACTATCAATACCTGTCCAGAAATCAAGCCCGTTCCATGCCCCCATCGCAACAACATCTTTGATGCGGACAGGAAATTGACAGTCAATTTCCGTACTCCGGCCTAGATAGCCAATCGTGCGCGGTTTTGCGCCTGTCCAGGCAATCCTGCCAGCAAGCGGCGGCTGAAGCCCCATAATGGTTCTCAGCAGGGTAGATTTGCCAGCACCATTATGGCCAATAACAGCACAGATCTGCCCTGCCTCAAGGCTGAGAGATACATTATCTGCTATCGTCTCGCCAGAATAGCCAAGTGCAATATCATGTAGGCTGAGCATCAGGTCATCCTGCTAATCAGATGCTGGATACATCTAGCGGGCAAGAATATAGACAATAGATGCCCATAATAATGCAGCTATTCCCATCGCCACAAGCCATGCCTTGAACTGGCTGAGAGATGTGATATTCATTTCCTGAGGAGATGCTTGGGCGGGCAGGCTGTTAATCGCTGTCCGGGGCAAAGTAGGGGCTGGTATTGCGCCTGTCTTTAGTGCTGACTGAGCCATGTTCTACTCCATAAGGGGACACCCGCCCCCGGGGTATGATTTTGCGCTATATTGGCAGGTTTCCTGGCTCGTGGCGTTACACACATACCGCCTTCCCGAATAGCCTATATGCACGTGGCAGTATCAGCCTTCCAGTGGCATTTTGGTATGTGCAACCACTTACAGTTGCGGGCACAGCTCCGGAGTAACAATAATATGATTAAAGCGCACCGGATTCCCTATTATACCTCGGCTTATCACCTCGGTCACCAATATATCCTGCATATCTGAGTATATAAACAG
>WTJO01000204.1 GCA_011524805.1 Alphaproteobacteria bacterium | reverse complement strand
GAACCAACGGTCTGGGCATATTTCCACAATGTGCCTGACTGGTAATCTGTTTCGCGCGGACGCCATGATTTACGGCGCTCTGCCAGTTCGTCTTCTGACAAATCAACAGAAATCGTGCCAGCCTCGGCATCAATTGAGATCATATCGCCATCTTTCAGCAGACCAATAGGTCCGCCAACTGCTGCCTCAGGGCCTACATGGCCGATGCAGAAACCTCTGGTAGCACCAGAGAAGCGACCATCTGTGATTAGCGCAACAGAATTGCCTGCGCCCTGACCATATAGGGCGGCTGTTGTTGCCAGCATCTCACGCATGCCCGGACCACCCTTTGGCCCTTCATAGCGGATTACCAGCACTTCGCCTTCCTTATAGTCTCTCTGTTCAACCGCCTTGAACGCATCTTCTTCACAATCAAAACAGCGCGCAGGACCTGTAAATTCAAGCCGGCTCATGCCAGCCACCTTTACAATCGCGCCTTCAGGGGCAAGATTGCCTCTCAGGCCAACAACCCCGCCTGTTGGCGATAGAGGTGTTGAGGTAGGATAGATAACTTTCTGATCTTCAGGAAAGACCACATCTTCCAGATTTTCGGCAATGGTTTTGCCTGTAACGGTGATACAGTCGCCATTCAAAAAGCCGCCATCAAATAGCGCCTTCATCAAAATAGGTACACCGCCAACCGCATGCATATCCTTTGCCACATATTTGCCGCCCGGCTTCAGATCGGCAATATAGGGGGTGCGTTTGAAAATTTCGGCTACATCATGAAGATCAAACTCAATACCGCACTCTGCTGCCAATGCCGGCAGATGCAGTCCTGCATTTGTCGACCCGCCTGAGGCCGCTACCACAGTAGCAGCATTTTCAAAGGCTTCACGGGTAAGAATATCGCGTGGACGCAAATTCTTCTCGATCAAATCCATTACCACACGGCCTGAATGATAGGCATATTCATCACGGCTTTCATAAGGCGCCGGCGCACCGGCAGACCCCGGCAATGCCAGCCCGATTGCTTCTGAAACACAGGCCATGGTATTGGCTGTAAACTGTCCACCACAAGAACCAGCTGATGGACAGGCAACACATTCCAGTTCGTGCAAATCTTCATCAGACATATTACCTGCGGCATGAGCGCCCACAGCCTCGAACACATCCTGAACAGTCACATCTCTGCCCTTAAACTGGCCAGGCAGTATAGACCCGCCATACATAAAGACTGACGGCACATTCAGCCGTGCCATAGACATCATCACCCCGGGCAGAGATTTATCACATCCGGCCAGCCCGACCATTGCATCATAGCAATGCCCACGCATCGTCAACTCGATTGAATCTGCAATAACCTCACGGCTGACAAGTGACGATTTCATGCCGGCATGCCCCATAGCGATGCCATCAGTCACAGTGATGGTGGTAAATTCGCGTGGGGTGCCCTGATGTTCTTTTACGCCGCGCTTTGCAGATTGTGCCTGCCGTGCCAGCGCAATATTACAGGGCGCAGCTTCGTTCCAAGTGGTTACAACCCCGACAAGCGGCTGGTTAATCTCTTCTTCTGTCATACCCATCGCATAATAATAAGAACGATGCGGTGCAGATTTTGCCCCCACAGATACATGCCTGCTTGGAAGTTTTGATTTATCAAATCGTGTCATAATATCTCACCCTCTATTGACTGACCGGTTATAGTTCCAGTCTTTTGCGTGCCGCCTTCAACCCCTCGGAACGCTCCTGTTCCTCTGAAAAGCGGCGTTTATTTTCATCAATTACTGCCTGCGGAGCCTTAGCAAGGAAGCCCTGATTAGATAATTTTCCTGACAGTTTTTTCATTTCTGTTTCACAGGCGGCGATTTCTTTATCAAGTCTTGCACGTTCTGCGTCAAAATCCAGAATATTTTCAAGTGGAAGGCCAATTTCAAGCCCATGCAGGCTAGTGCGCGCCGTGCCTTTTGCAAATTCGCCATCCATAAATTCAATCGCATCAAGACGTGCCATCCGCAAAATAGCAGGCTCCATAGCCTGAAGCACCGACTGTTTTACATCATCTGCACCAGCAATTTGAAGTGCCGGCTTTGCTGAAAGTGGTACATTCATTTCAGAACGTATCGCTCTGATTTCACTGATTATATCCACGGTTATATCAATATTTGTATCTGCATTCCCAAGGTTGGAAATTTCTGGCCAGCTGCTTGCTGTCAAATGTGTTGTCTGCTTGAAAATCTTTTCATTCAGCTCTTCTGTAATAAAGGGCATGAAGGGTGCTAGCAGGTGCAATGCCTGATAAAGCACATAATTTGCGACCTGCTGAGTTTCTGCGGATTTAGCCATGACCGGCTTGATAAATTCAAGATACCAGTCGCAATAGATATTCCAGACAAACTGATAGATAGTATCTGCGGCTTCATTAAAGCGGTAGGCATGCACTGCCTGAGCAGTTGTCTCGGAGGCCTTGTTTAATGCGTCTAAAATCCACTGATTTACAGGCTGCTCCAGCTTTTCTGGCAAGGTTATCTTGGCATTTGGGGCAAGCTGTTCTGTCAGCCCGTTCATTTCGAGGAATCTGGCAGCATTCCATAATTTTGTTGCGAAATTGCGGTAGCTTTCAATCCGTGTTTCGGACAGTTTCAGATCACGCCCCTGTGCGGCCATTGCGCATAAGGTAAAGCGTAGCGCATCAGCGCCATATTTGGCTGTCAAATCAAGCGGGTCAAGCACATTGCCTTTAGATTTAGACATTTTCTGGCCATGCTCATCACGCACCAGCGCATGGATATAGACATCTCTGAACGGCACTTTACCATCCATAAAATACATGCTCATCATCATCATCCGCGCAACCCAGAAGAAAATGATGTCAAAGCCTGTAACCAGCACATCACCCGGATAATATCGAGCCAGCTCTGGCGTATCTTCAGGCCAGCCAAGAGTTGAAAATGGCCATAACGCAGATGAGAACCATGTATCCAGCACATCTTCATCCTGAACCAGCGTCACTGCTTCGCCATAATGAGCCTGTGCAGCGGCGTCTGCCTCTGCTTGGGTCAGCTCGACAAAGGGTGTACCATCTGGACCGTACCATACCGGAATCCTGTGCCCCCACCAGAGTTGTCTTGATACGCACCATGGCTGGATATTTTCCATCCAGTCAAAATAGGTTTTCTCCCAGCGTTGCGGCACAAATTTTGTGCGGCCATCCTTGACAGCGGCAATGGCTGGCTTGGCCAGTTCGGCGGCATTCACATACCATTGATCCATCAGCCATGGCTCAACAGGCACACCTGATCTGTCACCATGCGGCACTGAATGAAGATTATCTTCAATCTCTCCAAGCAAACCGAGCGCGTCCATGTCTTCAAGCAGCTTCTTGCGGGCAACAAATCTGTCCAGCCCGATATATCCGTCTGGCACAGTGTCATTCAGACAGGCATGTTCATCAAATATATTTAACAGCTCAAGCTGGTGTCGGCGCCCTACCTCAAAGTCGTTAAAATCATGCGCAGGCGTGATTTTTACTGCCCCTGTGCCTTTTTCCATATCAG